>DCFP01000007.1:25202-25503 GCA_002319925.1 Holophagaceae bacterium UBA1801
AGCGAGTACTCGCTGTGGTGGCGCGAGCCGGAGACGGAAATCCTAGCGACTCTCGAGGAACTCGGCATCGGCTTCGTGCCATATAGTCCCTTGGGCCGTGGTTTCCTCACGGGGAAGATCGATGCCAGTTCATCCTTCGACAGCACTGATTTCCGCAGCACACTGCCGCGCTTCACACCCGAGGCCCGGCAGGCCAACCAGGCCTTGGTGGATCTCCTGAGCCGGATCGCGTCGCGGAAGAAGGCTACGACCGCCCAGATTGCCCTGGCATGGCTCCTGGCGCAGAAGCCCTGGATCGTGC
>DCFP01000007.1:25771-57054 GCA_002319925.1 Holophagaceae bacterium UBA1801
TCCCCGGCACCACCAAGCTGCATCGGCTGGAAGAAAACCTCGGCGCGGCAGGCATCCAGCTCTCGGCGGAGGACCTGCAGGAAATCGAACGCGCAGCCTCTCAGATCACGATCCAGGGAACCCGTTATCCGGAGCACCTGGAACAGATGACGGGGCGATAGTACTGGCTTCTTGTTCGTCCCCTTCATCCCTGTACGTTTCAAGATGCTCCGCGGTGCTCCTGACGAAAGGCCATTGAACCCGTGAACGAAACCAAGCTTCTCATCGCCTACTTTTCCCGCAAAGGGAACAACTACGCCGGCGGCCGTATCGTGGAACTGCCAGTCGGTAACACGGAGGTCGTCGCCCGGATGATCCAACAGCGGACCAACGGCACGCTTTTCAAGATCGATCCCGTTAAGCCGTATCCCGCGGATTACGAAAAAACCACCGAGGTTGCCCAAAAGGAGCTGCGCGAGAATGCACGGCCTGCAATCACAGCGCACGTGGATCGCATGGCGGAGTACGGCATCGTTATCCTCGGCTACCCCAACTGGTGGAACACAATGCCGATGGCGGTCTTCACCTTCCTGGAGGCCGACGATTTCTCCGGGAAGACCATCCTGCCGTTCTGCACCCACGAGGGCAGTGGCCTGGGGCGGAGCGAACGCGACATCCAGAAGCTCTGCCCGAAAGCCAATGTCTTGAAGGGACTTGCCATCCGCGGCAGCAGTGTCCAGGGTGCGGAGAAGGAGATCGCGGCCTGGCTGCGGAAGTCGGGCATGGCAAGCTGAGCAAACACATTTCATGCCCCCTTAACACGTCGTGGGGATCAGGAGCGCACATGACTACAACCATGGATCGATTTCTATCCGGTCTTTCGAAACTTCAGGAAATAGATGGTGAAGCAGGGCAGAGGGTCATCGACAGCCTTCAGGACATTTCGCCCGATCTGGCGCGCTATACCATCGAGTTTCCGTTCGGAGATATCTACCAAAGGCCCGGTCTTGATTTGCGCTCCCGTGAGATCGCAACTGTTGCGGCCTTGACCGCGCTCGGCACTGCCCAGCCTCAATTGAAGGTTCACATCCATGGCGCTCTCAATGTCGGGTGTACACGTGTTGAAGTGGTGGAAATAATAATTCAGATGGCGGTCTATGCCGGTTTTCCAGCGGCTCTCAACGGCATGTTCGCCGCGAAAGAGGTGTTCAAGGAACGCGATTCGAAAGGATTGCCGGATGATAGGCATCACTCGGCGATCTGAAAGGCGAGCGATGATATTCCGAGCCCTTGCGAGGCGATGCCTTGACGAAAACGCACCCGCGCACGGTCTTCAGGGCTTCGCCGTCTTTGGTGCCTTGGCTGGGCAACGGAATGCTACTGCGACATAGGCATCGCGGGCGATGCCATCAAACTCCCTTAACAAATCATCGGCGGAGGCGACAATTGCGTATGGCGCAGGCGAACACCTCACTCCATCAGGATTCCGGGCTCCAGCAGGAATTGTCCAGGCTTGCCGGGCTGATCCTTGCGCACACGCCCTACGACGGCAACTTCCAACTCCGCGTGCCCGGTGTGCAAGTGTATCGGGCTTCGCATACGCACAAGGAGCTGACCCACGGTGTTCACCGGGCCGCCCTGTGCATCGTCGCGCAGGGCGCCAAGCGCGTGCTCCTGGGTCAGGAAGCCTTCGACTACGACGGCTCGCACATGCTCGTGGCCACCGTGGATGTGCCCGTGGCGGCGCAGATCACCAAGGCGAGTCCGTCCAAGCCCTTTCTCTGCCTCAAGCTCGAACTGGACCCCCAGCGGATCGCGGATCTGGTCCTGAAGGTCTATCCCAACGGATTACCCCAGGTGCAGAAGGATCGTGCCGTCTACGTGAGCGAGATCGATCCCGCCATCATCGAAGCCGCGGCGAGACTGATGGCGCTCATGAGCCAATCCGAAGACACCGAACTTCTCGCCTCCCTCGTCAAGGACGAAATCCTCATACGCCTGTTGCGAAGCCCCGTCGGCGCCCGCGTGGCGCAGGTCGGCCAGGAGGAATCGCGGGTGCAACGGGTGGCCAAGGCAGTGTCCTGGGTGCAGACCAACTACGATCAGCCCCTGGATGTCGAGCGTCTGGCGGTCATGGTGCACATGAGCGTGTCGTCCTTCCATCAGCACTTCAAGGAGGTGACGTCCATGAGCCCCCTGCAATTCCAGAAGGCCCTGCGCCTCCAGGAAGCCCGGCGCCTCATGTTGTCGAAGATGATGGACGCCGGCAGCGCCAGCCGCCAGGTGGGCTACCTGAGCGCCTCCCAGTTCACCCGCGAATACGGGCGGTACTTCGGGCATCCCCCCACCAGGGACATCGCGCAGCTGAGAACCAACGGAGGGGCAAGTCCTTCCACCGACAATTAGATCGCCCGGGTCGGGTTCCAGAACCTTGCCTGCCCTCTACTATGCTGTCGCGGGCGATGGCATGGCCAAGCCTTGACATTCATTCTTGTTGCGCCAGGACAAAAACCTCCTATCGTTCATAACGAATTTTCCTGATTGCCAGATCCGTTCCCGCCTTTGGCAGGGGTGTGTGCTCAAGGATGGAGCGTGCTGGATTTTCGCAGGTGGCCTCTCTTTCGAATCAAAAGAGGCAACGCATGACTTCTCATCGAGCGGGTCCTCCGACCGTGATGCTGGGCGCCCTCAGGCAGGGTAGGTCCACCCAGTTGGCGCTGTTGCCGGAGGCCGAGAGGTTCGAGGAGGTCCATTACACGACCACGGTGAAGTAGGCGCGGACTCCTGCGCGATTCGCGACCGCAGGCTTTCCCAATCTGAAGGAGGCTCGACATGAAACGTTGCACACTGTGTTGGCTTTTCCCGCTGTTCTCCCTTTCAATAGCCTGGCTCTCGACGAGCCTGCTGGCCCAGGCGCCCGCGTCCCCGGCCTTTGAACATGGGAAAGGGAAGCTCCTCGAATCTGCCCAGGGCAGGGTCTATGTCGAAGTGGAGGGGAAGGGCCGGGCCCTCCTGCTCGTCGGCGGATCGGAGGGCCCTGGCGGCAGTCATTTCGATTTCCACGGAGGGTTTTCGAGAGTGGCGGCGGCTGGGCATTCGGTCGTCTACTTCGATCTGCTGGGGAGAGGGCGCTCGGAGCGGATCGCCAGCGGCCAGTACACCGTGGAGGTGGACATCGAAACCATCGAGTCGGTGCGTCTAGGGCTGGGTCTGGATGGTATCGATGTGCTGGGCCTCGGCTACGGAGGCATCCCGGCTCTGGGTTACTCCTTGCGCTACCCCGAGCATGTTCGTCGGCTCGTGATGTGCGATGCGGCCTACGATGCAGAGAGCTGGCAGCAGAGCTGTGAGGCCTTCACCGAATGCCTCCGGCTCCAGTACCCGGAGGACTGGGAACGGCTTCTCGCGGCCCGGGCGGGCGGGATGCGTTCCGGCGATCCGGCGCACCACAAGCTCATCGACAGAGGCCTGGTCAGCTTCTACTGGTTCGATTCCTACAACTCGATGAGCCGTCCCGGATCCGGCAATCATCTGGACTACGCCAACGACGAGGTCAATCGGATCATGCTGGGCGCCGATGCGGACTGGGAGCTGGGGGGTACCTTGAAGGGTTACAAGCTCCAGCAGGATTTGAAGCAACTCAAGGTGCCCACGCTGGTGGCGACGGGCCGGCAGGACCGGATCTTCTCCCCATTCATCGCCTGGCGGCTGAAACAGGCTCTGCCTGCCGAGACCTCCACCTGGGTGGCGTTCGAACGCAGCGGACACCTACCCTTCATCGAAGAGCCCGACGCCTTCTTCGAGCGTCTGATCGCATTCCTCGAGACGAAATAGAGTAGGGTATGGCAGAGTTCAACTCCACGCCTCATGCCTTCAGCAGAAGGGTCAGGAAACTGGAGTCCATGTTTTTCTGCGATCATACAACCGAGGTTGAGAACGAAAGCCCCAGTCTGTCGGCATTCAGCCGGGTCCGAAGAGCGCCTCCCGGTTCACCAGAGAATACGGGCTCACCTTTGGCCATCCTCCAGCAGAGGCATCGCGCCATTGCGCATAGGTGCGTGACCTATCCATTAACGAATGTGAACTCTCAAGCGGAATCCGTAACCCCAGGGCATACCCATTCATCAGAAGAGCAACCAAGCTGCCTGATGCATGTTCCCATTGTCAGGCTTTCCTCAATGGATGGGCCAATTGCCTTGGCATATCCAGCACTGGTCGTGAGGTGAGTCACCCAAGCTTGTCACCCCGGGGGATGGACATGAAGGAAATCGCCGAGTGGGTCAGGAGCCTGGAACTGAGGGCGATGGTTGTTTACACCGAAGCTGCGGGGCGGTTCCAGTCCGATGAACCTTTTGCCTCCTTTTTGCGCGGCATGGCAGAAGACGAGGCCTTGCACGATGAGGTCATGGCCAGCGCCATCGAGTATTTCTCGCATCACCCCGTGGAATCCCGGAATATCCGAATCGATCCTGAATCCCGGCAACGGATTGAAGCGCCCCTTGTGAACCTCGATCAGCGGATCGCGGAACGGCTGCTCACCCGGGAACTGCTGTTCGAAGCCATGGTGGAGAGCGAGTATTCGGAATGGAACGACCTGTTCGTCTACATCGTGAACACGCTCAAACAGAACATGCCTGAGTTCAAAGCGATCGGTCCCAGAATCCAGGCTCACAAACGGCGGCTGGAAGCATACTTGGAAAAGCATGCGGAAGGTGCTCCATACCTCCAGCGTCTCAAGAGAATCCCCGATCTATGGCAGGAGCGCATTCTGGTCGTGGAGGACGACGATTCCTTGAGGGAATTGTTCGCCGCCATCCTCCAGCGGGATGGAACGGTGGACACGGCGGAAAATGGCCGGGTCGCGCTCGGCATGGCCCAGCAGACCTACTACCGCCTCATCCTCTCCGATATCGAGATGCCGGAGATGAACGGCATCCAGTTCTGCGAGCAGCTATTGACCCTCTATCCGGGAATCAATCGCCGGTTCATCTTCACCTCCGGCAACCTCAACCCCGAGCGGGATGCGTTCATGAAGCGGCATGGTTTGATATTCCTCAGCAAGCCCGCCACGCTGAATGCTCTGCGCGGCGCGGTCGCGGCGGTCATGCAGGAACCAGCCGTGCCCTGAATCATCCCTGTCGGCAACTGTCGAGATGATCATTGCCCCGTGCAGGAATGGACCTCAGGGTCTGCCTCGTGCGACGCCGAGCGGTTGGACCGGAATCGGCTTCCATAGGCCAGGATGATGGCGACCACCAGAAGTGCGGCGGCGAGGGCGAACGTCGTGCCCATGCCCGCGGCCACGTTTCCAGAGTGCGCCCTGATGAGGTCCGAAGTCCCGGAAGAAGAGGCGAACACGGCACCCATGATGGAGGCGCCGGTGATGAGCCCGAGGTTGCGAGACAGGCTCAGCAGGCCAGAGATGACGCCCCGCTGACCCTCGTGGACACCCATCATGATGTGAGTATTGTTGGCCGCCTGGAACAATTGGTAGCCGGGGGTCAGGATGGCGATGGCGGCCAGGTACCCCGCCACGCCGAATCTCACGGGCAGAATGGCCAGGGCGACCGCACCCACGGTCATCTCGGTAAGCGCCGCGAGGGTCGTGAGCGGCGCGCCCAGGCGGTCCACCATGCGGCCAGCGGGGACACCACTCAGGATCGAGACGAGCGGGCCGAAGGACATGACCAGGCCCACTGCGGCCTCCCTGAAGCCGAGGCCGCG
This sequence comes from Holophagaceae bacterium UBA1801, assembly GCA_002319925.1. GTDB lineage: Bacteria > Acidobacteriota > Holophagae > Holophagales > Holophagaceae > UBA1801. Next base: position 31,475 of record DCFP01000007.1, read on the forward strand.
GGAGAGGAAGAACGGCCCCACCACCAGAGTGGACATCATGACGGTGGCGACCAGAGCGTTCTGCGCCAGGCCGGCGCTCAATTCCGCGTTCCGGAAAAGGTCCGGCCGAATCAAGGGCGAAGCCACCTTCAGCTCCACCAGCACGAAGAGGAAACCACCGAGGAACGTGGCCAGCAGCAGGAACCAGCCGAGGCGGTCCAGGTGGCCGTGGCCGATCGTCATGGCCAGCGCATAGGCAGTCAGTGTTCCCGCAAGGAGCAGGGTTCCCCATGGATCGAAACCCGTGCGAGGATCTCGCGCGGATCCTTGTTCTGCTGGCAGGAAGCGATGGAGGAGGAACAGCGCCAGAAGGCCCAATGGAACATTGACGAAGAAGATCGCTCGCCAGCCGAGCGCGGCAAGAAGAGCGCCGCCAAGGGAAGGCCCCAGGGCGGTGCCCACGGCCGACATGGTTCCCAGGAGACCCATGGCCCGGCCGGTTTGTTCCCGGGGGATGGCCGCGCCCACCTGAGCGGTGGTCATGGCCAGCATGATGGCCGCGCCCAGGCCCTGAAGAGCCCTGGCCGTGATCAGCACTCCCAGCGAAGGTGCCGCACCACACAGGACCGAAGCCGCGAGGAACAAGTTCACACCGGTCAGGAGCAGACGGCGGCGTCCGATCAGGTCTCCGAGACGGCCGATGCCGACGATCAGCGCTGTGATCGCGAGCAGGTAGGCGAGGATGATCCACTGGGTCTGTTGAAAGGTCCCTCCGAACGCGCGTGACAAGGATGGCAAAGCCACGTTGCAGATGCTCGTGTCGAGCGAAGGCATCAGCATGCTCAAGGAGAGGCCTGCGAGGGCCCAACGCGCGGAGACGATCCGGCCTCGCGCATCCTCGGGGAGCTTTGCGGATGGGTTGCGCTGATTCTGCATCGACATGGGTGCCGCCTTTGAATGCTTCGAAGGAGAAGCTGTCCCCCAAATTTGCTTCTGGCTCTCAATGGGCGGAAGACGCATTGATTGCATTGAATAGTTGCGTACAACGCTATGCCAAATGCCAGGACCGTGCTATGAACGGAGGATGCCGCGTCCTGATCTCAACCTGCTGATAACCCTGGACGTCCTTCTCTCGGAGGGCAGCGTCGCACGGGCCGCCAAGCGCCTTCGTCTGAGCCCCTCCGCCATGAGCCGAGCCCTGGCACGGTTGCGGGAAACCGTCGGGGATCCACTCCTGGTCCGGGCGGGGCGCGGTCTTGTCCCCACGCCCCTGGCGCTGGAACTGCGCGAACGAGCGAGCCGCGTGGTCGAGGAGGCTGAGGCCCTGCTGCGTCCGGTCAAGGCCCTCGACCTGCAGCGACTGGTGCGCACTTTCACTCTCAGGAACATGGATGGCTTCGTCGAGAACTTCGGACCGGCGCTCCTCCGGCGGGTGAGGGAGGAGGCCCCGGGTGTGCGGCTGCGGTTCGTGCCGAAACCGGACAAGGACCCGGCGCCTCTGCGTGAGTCACAGGTCGATTTGGAGACCGGCGTCATCGGGAGGGCCACCGGTCCGGAGGTGCGAGCCCAGGCGCTGTTCCGCGACCATTTCATCGGGGTCGTGAGGAAGAGACATCCCCTGTGCAAGTCGGCGATCACGCCGGAACGCTATGCCGGCGGTCAGCACATCCTTGTGTCCCGCCGCGGCCTTGACCGGGGGCCGGTGGACGAGGCACTGGAACCCCTGGAGCTGCATCGGGAAATCGCGACCGTGGTCAGCGACTTCTCCGAAGCCCTGGCGCTGGCGCGCGCTTCCGATCTGGTCGCCACCGTTCCGGAACGCTACACCGGTAATCTGCGGGATGGTTTGACCAGCTTCCCGTTGCCGCTTGCCCTGCCCGGGATCACGATCTCCCTGCTGTGGCACCCGCGAATGGATTCGGATCCGGCGCACCGCTGGCTGCGTGCCTGCATTCGGGAGGTGTGCGCCGCACGACCCCTACAACCTTGATCCCGCGCTTGACGCGGCGAGATTCGATCGTCGCGGATCAGCTGCGAATCGATTTCTTGTTGAGGGCCACGGCGGCGCGAAGGAGCTCCGTCAAGGCCACTTCGTCAACGGCATCGCCTTCGTGGAAATCGATGGCCCGCCGGGTGTGGCCCTCGAGACTGGCATTGAAGAGCCCTGAAGGATCCGGCAGGGCGGCTCCCTTCGCAAAGGTCATCTTCACCACGCTCTTGTAGGTCTCTCCCGTGCAGATGATCCCGCAGCGCGACCAGACGGGGGTGCCGCGCCACTTCCACTCCTCGATCACCTCCGGTTCCGCATTTTTGATCAAGGCACGGAGCCGGGACAACAGCTCCCCTCTCCAATCGCCCAACTCCTGGATCCGGGCGTCGATGAGATCCGATGGAGATTCAGCCAGGTTCGAGGGACGCTTCGTCATGTTCCCAGTCCTCCCTGGCCTCATTGGATGCCGCTGGATCTGGTAGCCCTTTCATGCCGAACCGGTGGGACCATCATGGTCGGCACGAGGCGATGCGTTGGAACTGGCTTATTCCTTCGGGATAACCACGGCCCGGGAGACATCAGATCCTGCGAGGCGGAATATCTGGCCGACACCTTTGCTCAAAAGGCGGCTCTGCTGGCATCAACCGTCCATCCCGCATCGAGAGACTCCGTGACACTGACCGACACCCTGAACCGTCCATTGCGCGATCTGCGGATCTCCGTCACGGATCGCTGCAACTTCCGATGCGTCTATTGCATGCCCAAGGAGGTTTTCGGACCCGATTACGCCTTCCTGGGCCGCGATGAAATCCTCACCTTCGAAGAGATCACACGCCTGGCGCAGGTGTTCGTCGCGCACGGTGTCGGCAAGATCAGGCTGACCGGAGGCGAACCTTTGGTGCGCCGCGATCTGCATGAACTGGTCGCCCGGCTCTCATCCCTGCCGGGTCTCGACCTGGCGCTCACGACGAACGGCTCCCTGCTGGCGCAGCAGGCACCGGCGCTGAAGAAGGCGGGGTTGACGCGGGTCAACGTGAGCCTGGACTCCCTGGACGAGTCGGTCTTTCAGACCATGAACGGCGTGGGTTTCTCCGTGGCCAGGGTGCTGCAAGGCATTGAAGCGGCCATCGCCGCGGGCCTGGGACCCGTGAAGGTGAACATGGTGGTCAAGCGCGGACTCAACGACGCAAGCATCCTGTCCATGGCCGGCCATTTCCGGGAGATGGGCTGCACACTGCGTTTCATCGAGTACATGGACGTTGGCCACACCAACCACTGGCGGATGCAGGAGGTGCTTCCCGCGGCGGAGATCGTGCGTCGGATCAACGCCCAGTGGCCTCTGGAGCCGCTGGCGCCCAACTATCCCGGCGAGGTGGCCGAGCGTTGGCGCTACAAAGATGGCCGCGGCGAGATTGGCCTGGTGGCCTCGGTGACGAAGGCCTTCTGCCGCGATTGTTCCAGGACCCGCCTGTCCGCGGAAGGAAAGCTTTACACCTGCCTGTTCGCCACCCGGGGCCATGATCTGCGGAGCCTGCTGCGCGACGGTGCTTCGGACGAGGTACTGTCCTCGGCCATCGCGGGCATCTGGCATCGCCGCGCGGATCGTTATTCCGAACTCCGTTCGGACAAAACCAGTGATCTTCCGAAGGTGGAGATGTCGCACATCGGCGGCTGAAGCGGCTTTACGCGGAGGCTACTTGACCAGCTTGCAGTAGGGTTCGTAGAACGGATCCTTGGCCAAGGCCAGGCGCCGTTTCTGCATGGGGATGGTGCGCGTGTATTCCCGATGGAGGGCCATGACGGTGCCGATCTGGCCCCGGGGAACCGTCAGCAGATGCAGGAAGTGAGGGACATCATCGACCGTCGTCAGGTTCATGTTCAAGGAATAGAGTTCCAGCAGGACCTGATCGACGATCTCATCCTCGGTTTCCCAGAACCTGCCCGAATAGCGCTCTGAAGCCCAATCGAATACGGCCTGGTGCGTGACCTCGCCAGCGTGCCAGCGGAGCAGCAGCTCGCGGATATCCTGCCTGGTGATGAGTTTCAACATGGGAGCGGCCTTATCTGTGTTCACAGGGGATGACGGGAAGAGCGGTCGAAATTGGAAGGATATCCGATCCTACGCGAAGGGGTTCTTCGCGACCTCGTCCAGGATCCACCCGGTGAAGGTATGCAGCTTCTCGCGGACGGGGGCGTCCTTGGGACGGTTCAAGTAATACGCGCAACCCGGGTCGATGCCGATGTCGAAGGGTTGCAGGAGCTTCCCCGTGCGCACGTCCTCCCGGGTGAGCTCCGCGTAGAACAGGCCGAATCCGTGCCCGTCGAGCACGACCTGCCGCAGCGCATGCGGGTCGTCGATCCGCATGGCATCGAAGTGTTGCGCGTCCCGCACACCGGCGGCCGTGAACCACTGCTGCCAGTGGGCCTGGTCCACTTCGTAGAACAGGTGGTGCTTGAGTAAATCTTTCGGCTTCAGCCGGCCACGGAAACGCTTCCAGTATTCAGGTGTGCAGATGGGCGTGAGCTTAGTCTTGAGAACCAGTGTGGATTCCACGCCGGGCCACTTGCCGTGGCCCCAGGTGATTTCGGCGTCGATCTTGTTGTGCAGGAAATCCGCCGGCTGATAGGTGTGGTGCAGCAGCAGGTTGATGCCGGGATGGCGCTGCCACAGCCTTCCGAGCCTCGGGGTGAGCCAGCGCAGGGAGAAATAGGGCGAGACGCCGATGGTGAGGACTTCTTCCTTGGCGACGCGCTGGACGTTCCGCAGGGCCGCCGACAGGGCGTCCAGCGCGCGAGCGCTATCCGCGAGCAGCTGGGCTCCCTCAACGGTGAGCTCGATCCGGCGATGGAGGCGGCGGATCAACTGGACCCCGAGATCCTCCTCCAGGTGCCGCACATGATGGCTCAGGGCCGCTTGGGTCACGAACAACTCTTCCGCGGCCAGCTTGAAGCTGAGGTTCCGTCCCACGGCCTCGAAGGCTCTGAGCTGGATGATCGTGGAGGAGGAGAGTTCCATGGGCTTTCGATTACGCTTTATTTAAAGTAATGCAATCGACAAAGAAATCAATTGAGTTCCTCATTGCGGCCCTCGGTGAAACCACCGATCCTTGAGGTTGAAAGATGAAGCCCACCCGCGAACCATCTGGGTGCCGCTGGATGGCGATGGCGCGCTGGGGGCCGAAGCCTGGAACTCCAAGTTTGAGTAAACCCTGAATTCCTTCCGTCCCGCTTTTTCATCGGACCCATCGCGGTCCCTTGTGGAACCCATGCCTCGTCGTGGGGTCAAAGAAACCTCGCTCAACCCATACACCGTCCCGGAGTGAAAGGAGAAAAGGCCATGTTCAACCGCATCCTGCTCGCCACTGACAACCTGACCCAAGGCAAGCTCGCCGCCAGAACCGCCGGGGAAACCGCCCGCCAGATGCACTCGGCCACGCTTTGCATCGTCGTGACCTACCCGTCGGTCCCCGATTTCCTTGGCGTCCGCGAAATGGAAAAGCAGATCGCACGGCGGCATTCCCAGGCCGAGACCTTGATCGCATCCCTGCTCGAGGAAGTGGGCACCATTCCCGGCGAGATCCAGACCGAGATCCTGGAAGGTTCACTGGCGGACGCCGCAGCGAAGGTTTCCGAGGTTCGCGGGAGCGACCTGATCGTGATGAACGCCAAGAAGGCGTGGGCCCTGGAGCGTCTCGGAGAGTGGTTCCATAAATACCTGGTCACTTCCCACGAGCACTGCCCCGTGATGACCTTGCAATGATGCTTCTGCGCAGGTGAGCGAGGAATGCGAAGGGATATGCACGTCATGCAGACCGGTGATCACACCCAGCCACCATGCCGAAGAACCCGCACAGATCCTGGGCCAGGAGATCCGGCGCTTCCACGGCGGCGAAGTGGCCTCCTCGCGGCATGTCGCTCCAGTGCTTGACCTCGTAGAGGCGTTCCAGCCAGGGGCGCGGCGGAATCCCCTCTGAAACATGGTTGTGATGGAAATTCGCAAAGCCTGTGGGAACGGTGATGCGCGTGCCCGGTGCCAGACCGGCGCCATGCCAGCGGTTGTCGAAGTAGTCGCGCATGGAGAGCGTGATGGATTCCGTCGCCCAGTAGATCGTGAGCAAGGTGAGCAGGAATTTACGTGGGACGCAGGTGTCGAGATCTCCCCCCGAATCGCTCCAGGACCGCCACTTCTCGAGGATCCAGGCGGCGAGACCGGCGGGGCTGTCGTTCAAGGCATAGCCGAGGGTCTGTGGCCTGGTGGACTGGATGGAGGAATAGCCTCGCTCCACCAAATCCCATTGGTGCATCGTCGCAAGGTAGGCGGCTTCATCCTCGGAAAGCGGAGGATCGGAGGGCTGCAGCGTCGGCCCGAGCTCCGGTGTCGTCAGATGAATGCCCAGCATCGACGTGGGATCCTCAAGTGCCATGTAGGTGGCCACTCCCGCGCCGAAATCGCCGCCGCCCGCGCCATAGCGCGTGTAGCCGAGCCCGTGCATGAGCTGGTGCCACATCCGGGCGATGGTGGCGTACGTGGACACACTGGGACGTTGCGAGAATCCGTAGCCCGGCAGCGAGGGCACCACCACGTCGAAAGCCGGGCGCGGTAGACCATGGGCCTCGGGATTGGTCAGAAGGGGCATCAGACCGAGGTACTCCGCGAAGCAGCTCGGCCAGCCGTGGGTGAGGATCAGCGGAATGCCCGTTCCCTTCGCAGCGCGCTGGTGGACGAAATGGATCAGAGTTCCATCGATCTCGGCGCGGAAGTGGGGGAAGGCATTCAAGGCACGTTCTTCGGCGCGCCAATCGAAGTCGTCGGCCCAGGTGCCCAGGAGCTGCTCGAGATAGTCCAGGTCAGTCCCTTGTTCCCAAGCGGGCCCTGGGGACCGTTCCGGCCATCGTGTGCGAAGAATGCGTGCGCGGAGATCGGCGAGTACCGTGTCGGGAATGTGAATGGGGAAAGGTTCAATGTCCATGGGGAGTGATTGTATGCCCGATGGCACCGGATCCGGCCCGGGTCATGGTGTTCACCGGATTTTCCTTTTACCAGTCGATCCGGCGAAAACTTTCAGAAGGATTAGAGCGGTTCATGCAATGTGCGGAGGGAGAAAGATGTTTTCCAGATATTGCGGGGCGAGTGTGAGGGAACTTTGTTGACGTTGGCTTCGATCGTCCAAGCCAGTCCCGCTCGTGTGAGCCTCCACAAGTCATCCTTCGATACGCATTCATTGGCCGTCCCAGGATCCGCAACCCGGTGCATCGCATTGGGTGAAGGCGGATCCCGGATGGCCAACTTATGGACTCCAGGAGTGATGCTCGTCCCTTGGTTATTTCTTCTTTGAAGGCGTACTTCGCTCGATGGGACCCGCAGGATCAATTTTGATGACATCGCGTTTTAAATGATCAAAATCGAAATGTATGAACTTATCAAATTCAGACGGTTCCAGATGGGCCGTCTTGCTGACGGGATATAGGGCGAATCCCCGGAAGATAGTCCCCGAGGTATTCCAGATGGTCGTTACCGTTCCCGTTGTCAGATCGAAGCGCCGGAGGCGGTAGGGTAAATGGCTCTGGTCGGTGGTGTAATCCGTAAAAAGCAATCCATTACTTCCGTCAAATTGCAGGTCGGACATGCAATACGAGTCGGTGACGAAAAAGCGCTGAGGTGTTCCGGACACGGCCGTTGCCGTGGCTCCCGTGACCTTGAATAGGCCACCTGGAGTCGAGTTGCCGTTGCTTAAATACAGCGTATTGCCGGTGCCAAAGGTGAAATCCCCGATATAAAACAGTGGAATATCCTGCCCTGGATTGCACGGATTGGGGACTTGGAGGTTTTTTGCGCTTACATTCCAGTAGACATGCGGGGTGTGGTTGCCGTCCAGCCAATAGATCGCCTTTCTTCCGGCATCCGCGGCTGTGGGAGAGTCGGCAGAAAAATAAAGCCGCTCAACGCCATTGACCATCCTTATCGCAAGACGCCTGATCCAGGTATTGTGCTGATACAGCACCTGGGCTTCGTCCTCGGGATAAAGTGGCGGTTTAAAGCAGATGATTTTATTACCATCGATAACACAGTAGAATTTGCCGCTACTTCCCACCGTGAAGATCGGATTGAAAGCGGAACCGAACCAGGCATGACCACAACTGACAAAAAAATCAGGGTTTGCCGGAATATTGGTCCAGGGGCTTTGCAGAACATATCCATCCAGAAGAGGGTTCAAGGTTGCTTGATTAGGGTATACGACGATTTTCATCGTGATCTCCTATGGTCGGCGCCGCGCCAACGGTCATGCGAAGTTATGCGATCTCCCGCAGGACGCTCCAGGCCCTACTCTGTGTCGTCCAGGAGTTTGACGTTGTACGGAAGGCCTGTGTCCGAGTTCCACTCGATGCTGACCCGCTTCCCCGTTTCCATGGCCGTGCGCAGGAGTTCGAACTGCATCGTCCGGGATGCCAGTAAGGTGGCGGTAGCCCCGGTCATGCTCGTCCAGATGGGGCAGAGTTCGGGAAGATCCGTGTCTTCCTTCAGGACCTTCGCCCAGCAAGTGGTCTCCCCAACCTTCAGGTAATGCACTTTTCCAATGAGTTCCGGCATGGCGCTCTCGTCCTTTCAGTCGCAGATCTCGGATTTGCCCTCGCCCGTAGAGAGCCGCTTCAGCAGTCGCTTCCCCAGCTTCTCGTCGCCCCGGATGCGCATCCTTCCCTTGGCCACGGCCACGAGGGGGGAGAGCTTGCCTTCCGCGATCTTTCGCCACGTGTCCAGTGGAGTGACGATCTCCAGGTCGAGCTTCTCCATTGGTTCCTGGTGTGCGCGGCAACTCTGGCCATCCAGCACGAGATGCCAGAAGAGATGCTCCTCCTTGTCCCGGATGCTGAAACGGATGCGTCCCTTTTCTCCGCTGTTCACCAGCCGCTCCGCAAGACATTGGAAGGTGTCCCCCGGATATCCTTTCTTGAGGCCGGTCAGGGGAAGCAGTGTCAGGTACTTTTCCATGTTCGACTCCTTGGCGTATTCCGCGGCGATGCTGCCCGCGGCCGAAAAAATACATTCTGATTGATTGATAATTATTGCTTATCCTGTGTTGCTTCGGGAGGAAGATCAAGCTCAAGCTTGCGGTCAGGGAAATAAAACGTGAAAACGCCGGTTGGTGAGGAAATCAAACCGATCTGCGGTACGTGGCCAGTGAATGGGGGAGCCTGGCGGACCCGGTGATCGCGCGCTTCGTGCGCCAGCGCCTGATTTTCGGGTTCGGACTGGGGTCCATGTTCTGAGCTTCGCCTTGCTGGGGCTCGTCAAGTCGAACGTCATGGCCGTCGCCCCGCTGGCAGTGGGAAGTTTTGCGCTCTACGTGGCAGCGATCGTCGCGCATGCCAAACGAGATGCGGTGACGGAGCTTGCCATTCGAGGCCGCGTCTACGGCTCGAACACGACCCTGCAGGCTCTGCCATCCCTGCTCATTGCAGGCCTTCTCGCCGATCGTTTCGGGGCTGCTCCCGTCTTCTTGATCAGCGGACTGGTGGCCTTGGCCGCGATTGCGATTGGCCCTGCTTTCCGGGACAGGGCGCTGGGCTCCGTATGAAAAAGGGGCGGCACTCTCGATAATGGAACCCTGTGATCGGATAGAGGTGCTGCATGGACCGCAGGAGACGTCTGACAGGGTTGCGTGGGGAAATGGAGGCGCGGGGCATCGATCTCGTGATCTATGGCCATTGTCCGAACTTCCAGTACCTGACTGGAAGTCATGCGGACTGGCGCGAGGCGCCTGATCACCAGCCCGAGGGTGATCTGCTGCTGGTGCCGCGGGAAGGCGCGCCTCTTCTTCTGGAGTCCGGGGAATATTCCTCCATAGAATTCCCGCAGGGTCAGGCTCTTCGCTTCGAGGCGTATGCGAACCATTTCCGCAGTTTCGCCGCGACCATGCAGGGGAAGATCACTCGGGTGGGAGCCGGTGCGTACCTGCCCGCGAAGGCGCTACTGGCGGCCATCACGGCCTTCCCCGGCGCTGAATTCGTCGAGGCTGCGGGGCTGCTTGATGCGATCCGTGCCATCAAGGAACCAGAGGAGATCGAACGGCTTCGCGCCGTGGCCCGTCTGACCGATGAGGTCCTGATGGACGTGGCGCGGGGGATCCGCGAGGGCGTGAGCCAGCGGGACCTCATGCTCGAGATCGAACACCAAGGGCGCCGCCGCGGAGCCCAGCATGTCTCTTTCAATCCCTGGGCCTGCTTCGTGCGTTCGGGATCGACGGCGGGAGATATCCTTACCGACTACCCTGTGGATGCAGGTCTGTCGGGCAACGTGGCCATCACCTTCGATGTCGGTTTCGTGCTCGACGGCTACTGCTCGGACTGGGGGAGGAGCCTTTACTGGGGGAAGCCTCCAGCCCACGTCGCCGCTGCTCATGCGGCGCTCCGGCAGGCCGTTGTCGATACTGTCGCCGGCATGGCAGACGGCGCCATGCGGGCGGACGAAGTGTATCCAGCCATCGAGCGCCACCTGGATGGCGCTGGGTTCGGCGACCGCATGCGAGCCCGCCTCGGCGTCGGGAAAGTCATGGGGCACCAGATCGGCACGGAGGTGCACGAGAATCCCTGGCTCCGCCCGGGCTCCAGCGAGGTGCTCCGCGAGGGCAAGGTCCTCTGCATCGAGCCGAAGCTCTGGATGCCTGGCGAATACTACCTCCGCCTGGAGGAGATGGTGCTCATCGGCAAGCACGGCGGCGAGTTCCTCACCAACTTCGACCGGGAGTTGTTCGCGCTGTAGCTCGGTGGTCATTGGTCTTATCAGGATCGATTCGATGGAATCTTTGCAGAGCCGCATGAAGATAAGACGGGGAATGCTCCACGATCCTTCATGAACAAAGCGCCAGACACTCTTCTCTCAACACGCCGCCAATGATTTCGATCATGCCCGGTGCTTTTTCGGCGATTTCTGTTGCGCTGACGTGAATGCGGATCTTTCCAAGCCGGGCTGTTTCCTGGATGGAGGCTCCGTAGACGATGGCTGAAACATTCGCCCAGGCCGCTAAAGACGAGCACATGGGACATGGCTCGCACGAAGAAAACAGGACGGCCCCGCTGAGGTTCGGGTCTCCGAGGTGGCGGACTGCCTGGCGGATGGCGTTCACTTCTGCATGCAGAATCGGGTCCCGTTCCGTGAAGGCTGTATCGTGTGCTTGCCCGATAATTTGATTGCCGATGGCCACCACAGCGCCGTACCCCTTGTTGCCAGTCCTTCGCGATGCCTCCGCTTCAGTGATGGCCAGGCGCATCATCTGGTCGAAATCCACTCGCACAATCCGCTCTTGGCAGTATTCGGAATATGGCCTTATCTCAACATAGCTTCGCAAAAACCTGAGTCCCGGATCCAGGCAGGATAATAAGGCTTGTGTAGATTTTTCGTAGACACCACGGCATATCCGCCTCGGATCCAGACCAGTGAGTTTGCATGCTTCAAGGGTTGGGCAGGGATTCCTCGATTCCCAAAGGATTTCTCTTTCACTTTCCGCGATGATTGGAAGATCCCTTTCATCAAGACCCATGTATTCATGAAAAAGGAATTCAAAGCCTCTGCGTGGGGATGCCCAGCTGCGCTTTGTGTGGCCGGAGTGGCATTGTCTGAACCATTCCGTTCGCCTGGAAGCCACCTCACGCTCCAGGGCTGGGAGAGTGCATGTCCTCAATTTTTCAATCTGCGATTCCACTTTTTCTCGAAAACTGGGATCCATATCCGCTCCCTGAATTGCGTTGAGTAATGGATGTTTCAGAAGGTCGTTCATCGGCAGGCAAGGTGGCATGACCGACGAGAGTGAAGGATGGAAAGGCCGTGTCCCTATGCCTCTCAGAGAAAAATCGCTCAGCATAGCATGGTTCCCATCGCCGGTTGGCATGTCTCTCGGTTTCCGGTTCTCTGCGGAAACCGTAGTTCGGTTCGTTGCTGGACTTGAGGAAGTTGGGGGATGTGTTTGGCGGTGCCGCCCACGTGCCCATGACTGCAGGGGAATTGAAGATGGAGTTGACATCCGCTGAGGACGGCTTAAACTAGGACTTCAGAGGTGCTAGTTTGAGCATTTCCATGTATGGCGCCGGAGCCGAGTACGCGCTCCACTCCCTGCTGATCCTCGCCACGCAGCCGGCGCCTGCGAGCATCAGCGACCTTGCGAGCTACCAGCAAATTCCCGAGCGCTTTCTCGCCAAGATCTTCACTCGATTGAAGAAGGCCAAGCTGGTCAAGGCGACGGAAGGGATCTCGGGTGGTTTCATCCTGGCCAAGCCCGCCGCGAAAATTCATGTCATGGACGTGCTCAGCGCGGTCGATCCCGGCCGCGTCCTCTTCGCCTGCGCGGAGATCCGGCGGAACTGCGCGCTCTTTGGTGCAACGCCTCCCGGATGGGCTGTCTCCGGGCCGTGCCGGATCCATGCCTTCATGGAGGAGGCCGAACAAAACCTGCAGCGTTTTCTAGCGTCAAAAACCCTGGCGGACCTGGTCTGCGAGTACTCGTGCAAAGCCCCGAAGGCCTTCGCCAAGGAGACGGAGAGCTGGTTCCAGGTCCGGAAGAAGGGCAGAGGCGCGCATCGCAAGGAGAGCGGTCCATCAGGATCCTGAAGGAAATTCGTCTCCCGTTTTGTCAACCCAATCGAGTTGGAGGAAGATCATGGAAATTCCAGAAAAGCTGCTGGAAGTGCTGAAGAAAGACGGCGTCGTCGCCATCGCCACCCTGGGCGCGGACGGCCCGCACATGGTGAATACCTGGAACAGCTACGTCCGCGTTGCGGAGGACGGCCGCCTGCTGATTCCGGCCGGCTACTTCCACAAGACGGAGACCAACATCGCTGCGAACAACCACGTGCTCGTGACCCTGGGGAGCAGCAAAGTCCAGGGGCTCAACGGCCCGGGCACGGGCTTCCTGATCAAGGGGACCGCCGCCTTCGTGACCGCGGGTCCGGATTTCGAAGCGATGAAAGCGCGGTTCGGCTGGGCCCGTGCCACCCTGGCCATCACCATCGATTCCGCGACCCAGACGATCTAGTCCTTTCCATTCCGCTTGGAGGCTCCATGCCCACCGACACTCAGACACTCTTCACCGCAGGTGCCATGGCCAAGGATCTGGGTGTCGCCGACACCAAGATTAAGAAGGCCATCAAGGAACTGCAGATCGAAGCGGCCGCCAAGAAGGGCTGCTGCTCCTACTACACAGCCGAGGATATGAAGAAGATCAAAGCTGCCCTTGGGTGATCAGGGGCCTGGGGCGGTCCGCTGAAGTAACATGTCAGCGCCCCAGAAGGGTGACAGTCCGCAGACGCTCGCCAAAGGAGCTTTGCCCCGAGGGACGTGTGGCCCGTCTCCCATTGCGATTGCTCCATGTATTTCAGACGGGACACACTAGGCTGAGGACGTGGGGGTGAAAAGAGCGGTTCTGGAGACGTCCGCGGCGAAATGAACCAATGTCAGAAACCCTCTGCCGCTTCAGGCCTTGCTCTTTTCCTTTCCCTCGTGGACCCGGTAGGAGCCGATGCGGAGGTTCGGGCCCTGCCCGGCGATGGCCGTTTCCATCTTCTCCATCCCGTACCAGAACTCTCCGAACCGGAAGCTCAGCTGGGACGCTCCGAGTTCCGGGAAGCTGCGCAGGACGGCGATGGCCAGGTGGACGAAGGCGTCGATCCCCTGGAACTGAAGAGCGGCCGAGCGGTCCAGGAGCAGATCGGATTCGTATCGATTGAGTGAATGGGAATAGTAGATGACCTTGCCGTTGAAGCGGATCTGCGCCTCGTCCGTGGAAATGACGTGGCTCTTGCCCTTGTCCGTGACATTGAATTCGAAGGCCGCGCCCTTCTTGAAGGCCGCCATCAGGCTCTGGAACTTGGGATGCGCGAGGTAGGGCGCTCCGAAGTCGATCTTCTTCGCCGCGGGCCTCATCTCTCCCGCCGTCGGGCCGTACATGATGTGGTTGTAGCGCAGGGCTTCCTGCCGCTCCTCCGGCGTCTGCCGCTTCGGCTTTTCTTTCTTGGGGGCTTTTCCGGGAGCTGTGGTCATGAAGGTCCTTGTTACTCGCAATAGCTGAATGGATTATCGCATAGGCGTGGGTAGCGATCATGGCGATCCGCCCAGACCGCGATGCTTTTGCCTGCAAGGGCATCACTATCGCTGTGGAATGACCGGGGGAGAGGGTGTCCTCCTACGCACACCCACGGCTGAGGTCGTTGCTGGGTTGCGATGGACCCTGGAAGAAGGGGCAGGTGGCAAGGAGCTGTTGCGAACCAGCCAGTGTAATTCTGGCAAAAACGTTACGACTCTTTGTGCGGCGGGCGTCCTCCGCATGTCCGGGTCATATCATTGCAACGCGGGTCTCTCCTCCACGGCGCCTTCGATGTCGGCAAGGATGATCTTCTTCATCGACAGCATGGCTTGCATGGCCCGAGAGGCGATTGCATCATCCGGATCCTGCACCAGTTCCAGCAGCCGCGATGGCGTGATCTGCCAGGAAAGGCCGAACTTGTCCTTCAGCCAGCCGCATTGGCTCTCGGAGCCGCCACCCGAAATGAGCTTGTCCCATAGTTCGTCGACTTCTCTCTGCGTCTCGCATTCCACGAGCAGCGAAATCGACTCGTTGAACGTGAACTCCGGTCCGCCGTTGAGAGCCAGGAACTCCTGACCGCATAGCTCGAACTTGCAGACCATGACCGAACCCTTCCTTTCAGGCATGGCCGAGTTGTAGTGGCTGACCGCGAGAATCCTGCTGTCCGGGAAAACGGACACATAGTACTTTGCTGCCTCCTCGGCTTGGTGGTCGAACCAGAGGAATGTCTGGATTTTCTGTTTGATCTTGGGCATCTCACCACCCCCCTGATGGGATGAACGGAATTCCGTCCGGTTTCCCGGGGTGGCCCATCAAGTCCCATCGCCACTCCTCAGGTCATTCCTGGAGGAACGGATGGAAATTCAGGTTGTCGGTGATCCGCAACTACCGGGGATCAGGCGCCCACGGCTTGACTGGGACGGTTCTTGACGAGTTCAAGCAGGAAGCGTGTGCGGCCGTCAGGATCCAGGATTCCAAAGACCTTGCCGAAGGGGAACTGCTTCAATGGCATGCTGATGTCCACCTGATCCGACAAGCGCGCGTAGGTGTTTTCCGCATCGTCCACCAGCCAATAGAGCTCGTCCTCCCCCGTGCCACCCAAAGGTTCGTCGCTGGCAAGGGCAAAGGTCTCGAATTGAATGAACGACGGATGTTGCCGCTGGATCTCGAGACCCAAGACGCCCACATAAAACCGCTTGGCGGCCTCGATGTCCTTGACGTATTCCACGACGAATCCGAATCGGGTTTTAGATCCCATGGTGATCCTCCTCGCCATTGGATGACACCGTACGGGCACTCGGAATGGACCTTCCTGACAGCGTGATGGCAGGAGGCTTGATGATCACGGTTGGTTCGCGGCCGGTAGCCTGACAGCAGCCCCTTCATCCAGCGGGCTGCCCATGTAAGCGAGATCGGACCTTCGGATCCCTTGTCAGCCTGCCGCGGGACGAACGGGCGTTGAGGCCGCCTCGCCAACCGCAGTGATCCATTCCCGTATCTGCCACTTGGTCACCAAGCTGTTCTTCACATACGGGTCCGCCAGGATGAAGGCTTCGATGACCGCGGGTGATTCACACCTGAAATGAAACACAGCGCCATGGGGTGGGGTCGCAAAGGCCCCGGCGAGAATGAGCTGTCCCTTCGACTGGGCTGCCCAGGCCAAGCCGAGATGCTCGTCGCGAAAAGCGCCGCGACGCTCGAGATAATCAGCGGCGTAGTCGTAAAGCAGGAGGTAATCCATGGGGCAACCTTGAAAAGGCGATTGGGTGAAGGATACGGAAGCGATCCAGGATCATTATCGCCATCGATCGGGACGCTTTCATCACTTCGAACAAATCCCACAGAGCTACCAGTGAACTGGCTTTCCGAAGCGGTCCAGGTATCGAAGGCCTGTTTTCCCCTCTTGGGCAAGGATGGTGTCGACAATATCGCCGATCACGTCTTCGAGGGAAAACGTGGCTTGTTGACCCCCCAAATCGGTCCGGATCCAGCCCGGAGCCAGCAGGAGCAGAGCATGATCTTTTCCATGACGGGCGGCGAAACTTCTCATGATCATGTTCAACGCAGCTTTACTAGCACGGTAAACGTCGTTGCCACCCGTCTCGTTGCCCGCAACGCTTCCTAGGCCTGATGACATGGCGCCGACGACGCCTCCAGGGTGAACCTTATCCACGAGTTGCTCCAGAACACGCATGGGGGAAAGGGCGTTCGTCACCATCACGCGGATGAATTCTTCTGTTGAAACCGTGCCTATCGTCTCCTGCATCCCGTTCTTGTTGGCGACGCCTGCGTTGACAAAGAGAAGGTCCAACGATTTTTCTCCCAATTGGGACTTCACATCGGCGATTTGAGTTGGAAGATTTATATCGAGAATGAATGTCTTCAAGTGGTCGCCCCATTTTGCGACGAGCTCATGAAGCCCGGCCTTCTTCTCATCGCGAACCGTGCCGATTACGTTCCAGTTGCGCTCCAGCAGCTCCTTCACAATGGCTAACCCAATACCTCTCGAAGCTCCAACGATGAGAGCGGTCTTGTTTATGGACATGTTCGCCTCTGTCATGAAATTGGGGTGATCCCCTTCATGGGATGAGCAGATCGCAGTTTCATTCTCTTTCAAGTTTGACTTGGCGAACCAATCCCGCCAGCGCGGCGGTGCAGGAAGCGCAACCCGGTTTCCTCCATGACGATCCCGGCGAGAATCATGAGACAACCTACGGCCATTCTCAAGGTGAGCATCTCTTTGAGATAAAGCACGGCAAAAAGACCGCCGAATGCCGGTTCCAGGGCCAGGACGAGTGCCGTGCTCGTGGAGGACAGATGTTTCTGGGCTATGTTCTGGAGGGTGAAGGCGAGCACTGTGGTCACGACGACCAGGTACGCCAGAGCTTTCCAGTGTTTTGGGGTCAGTGCGAAGGTGAAGGATTCGTAGCAGCCCGTGAGGATCAGGAAAGCCACGGACGTCACGAAGAACTGGATCAAGGTGGAAGCGACCGGATCGCCGTTCCGACCCAATCGCTCGATGGCCACCATGTGGCAGGCCACGAATACGGAAGCCAAGAGGGAAAGGAGATCGCCTTTGTTCATGGACAGGGATCCGTGGAGCGTAAGTAGCCCGATACCCAGCGCTGCCAGCAGCGCTCCTCCGAGCGCAAAGCCATCGGGTCTTTGGCCACTGAGAAACCAAGCCAGGAAGGGCACGAAAATGACGCAGGCACCAACCAGGAAGGATTGATTAGAGGCCGTCGTGTGCCGAATGCCCAGGATCTGGCAGATGTATTCCAGGATGAGGAAAAGTCCTATCCACGCGCTGTTGCGCACGTGACGCACCGTGATCGTCTTCAATCTGTGTCCGTACAGAACGGTCAATATCAGCGTCGAAAAACCGAATCGGAATAGCATCAAGGTGAAGGGCGGGAGCGAACCGATTACGTCCTTGATGATGGCGTAGCTAGTTCCCCAGGCCAGGGCGACGAAAACCAGCGAAAAGACCGAAGCGATCGCTTTGGGATTCCTCATGTGTATCCCCAATGTCCTTTGAATTCGCTTCGGAAATGTCTTCGCTTATAACCAGTCAAAATCCTTATTACAGGTTATCATAAGTCAATCTTCTAACCCGTCAAGTTCTTTTATCCGGTTATGATCAAGGCGTGGAAAGGATCGGCCCGTGGATTTCGATTTCTTTTCAGGGGACCTCAGCCTCGATTTCATCAACACGCTCGCACCCGGCGCAGAGCCTGGCACCTTGCAGGATTCTCTGAACACGTACCGAGACCTCATGGATTGGGGCGTGCAGGCGGGAATACTCAGCCCATCCGAGCGCGCCCGCCGCCTGCATTTGGACAAGGATGAACCCCAGGCTGCACGCTCACTCTTCCGGCAGGCTATCCAGCTCCGCGATAGCCTTTACAACCTCGTGCAGGCGCTGCAGGAAGGCCATTCTCCCGCTGGCGACGATCTCCGGAAATTCAATCTGTTCCTGAGCGAGGCCCAGGCCCACGTGGAACTCTGCATGACCTCCGATGGCTATCACCTCCAGCCATCGAAGGATCCCCAGGCCAAGGCCATGCTGTGGCCCATCGTCAGAGCCGCGAGCCGATTGTTGACCTCACCGGATGCCAGGCTCATCCGCCGATGCGCCGCCGAAGCCTGTCTCGGGTTCTTCGTTGACCGGAGCAAGAATCACTCGCGCCGCTGGTGCGACATGAAGGTTTGCGGCAACCGTGCCAAGGCACGCCAGTACTACGCGCAGCAGAAACTGAGCCGTTGAGTGAGGACCAGTCTTTAGTTCGTCTTCACTTCACCATTCGCTTCTCGAGCTTTTTCACCGCGAAGAACAGGATGATGCTGGCCACGCCTACCATGTAGAGCAGGCTCCAGAGCAGGGTGAATTCCCAGCCCGAGGCCATGACGGCCACGCGTCCGAGGCGCACGGGATGGGTCAGGGGCAGGAACTCCGCGACGATCTGCAGGGACTTCGGGAGGTTGGAAATCGGAAAGATCGTCCCGCAGAACATGAACATGGGAGAGAGAAGCCCCGTGAAGAAGAAGTTGAAGTGGTTGATGTTCTTCACATAGGCCGTGGTGAGAAGGGCGATGGCGGCGAAGAGGAAGCCCGTCAGGAAGCCTACGATGGGCGTAAGCAGGGCCGTGAAGAAATTGACGATGCCGAAGGCGGAGATGATCACCAGCACGGCGAAGGAGAAGAATGCGCCCTTGGTTCCGGCCCAGATGGCCTCCCCCACCACAACGTCAGCCACCGAGAGCGGCGCGGCGAGCATGCCATCGTAGATCTTGTCGAACTCGAGGCGGATGAAGGTGCCGAAGGTGCACTCGAAGGAGGCCGTGAACATGGCGCTCGTCATGACGAGGCCCGTGGCCAGGAACTGGAGGTAGCTCATGCCCACGAAGTTGGGGACATAACGCGCCATCCCCAGGCCCATCCCCGCGAGAAAGATGAGGGGCTCCATGAAGGGCGGGAACCCGTTGGACACGAGGTCCTTGGTGTAGGTGCGGAAGTGCCGGTACCAGACCGACCCCAGCCGGGACGCGAGGGAAGGGTAGAGCCTACTGGATGTCATTGAGCTGCCTCCCGGTGGCGCGGAGGAAGAGGTCCTCCAGGTTCGTGGGGCGCACGTGGGTCACACCCGAGGGCAGGCGGGAGGCCAGTACCCGCAAGGCCTCGGGATGATCGGAGAAGAACTGTGCCCGTGAATCACCGTCCTCGCGGCGGACGCCGGGACCGAGACTGCCTTCCGAGAAGGCTTCGCCGGACATGCTCATGGTCTCTGGATCCAGGACCTCCATGACCCACGATTCGATGCCCTTGGCCAGGAGCTCTCTCGGAGCGCCCTCGATGACGCGCGTTCCCTTGTCCATGATGATGATGGCGTCCGCGATCTGGTAGGCCTCTTCCATGTAGTGCGTGGTGAGCAATACCGTGGCGCCCTCCTTCTTGAGGGAACGGACTTTGTCCCAGATAACCTGCCTCACCTGGGGATCCAGACCGGTGGTGGGCTCGTCCAGGATGAGGAGGCGGGGCCGGTTGAGGAGGGCCCGCGCAATGACCAGGCGCCTCTTCATGCCTCCGGAGAGATCGTTGACCTTGGCCTTGGATTTCTCCTTGAGCTCCATGAAGTCCAGGAGCTCGGCGATGCGGGGCCGGGCTTCCTTGGCGGGAAGCCCGTAGAACTTGCTGTAGATGAAAAGATTCGCGGAGACGTTCATCTCCGCATCCAGGTTGTTGTCCTGGGGCACCACGCCCGCCAGGTGCTTGATGGCGAGCTCGTCGCAAACCGGGTCGAAGCCGAAGACGGAAACGCGGGTCTCGTCCCTACGATCCCGCCGCACCATGCCATAGAGCATCTTCATGAGGGTCGTCTTGCCCGCGCCATTAGGCCCAAGGAAGCCGAAGCAGGTTCCCTCGGGAATGCGGAAGGACACATCGTTCACGGCAGCGGTTCCGTCAGCGTAGGTCTTGAAGATCCGGTCCACTTCAATCGCGTTCTTGTCCATGAAAGGGAGGGTACCGCCCTTTGGTACGGCTGAACAACCGCTGATGATCGGTCATGGTGTACGCCGCATCCTGTGCCATGCAGTCGTGGCTGTGGTCGTTGCCGGGCTTGACCAAGCCTTGGAGGAGGAGGCCGATGACGGAGCAGCCATTACTTCCATTGCAGCCGGGGGTTTCTAAATCCACCCACCCTCATTCATCGAGGGTATAGGTCTCCTGAAGTGTCAGTTCGGAGCCGATGATCTTCATGATCCAAGCCTCCTTCATGATGGGGTCATGGCTCGGACCCACCTTGAGGCGGCCGCTCAGTCCTTGGATGTCTGTGGTCTCAAGGGCCGCTTTGATATCCTCGCCCTTGATGGATTTTGCCCGCTGGATCGCATCGATGACCATGACGAAGGCATCGTGAGCCAGTAGGGAGTTCAGCTCCGCGGCAACGTGGTATTTCTCCATGTATTTGTCCTGGAACGGTTTTATGTCACGACTGTTCACATCAATGTGATTGATGTAGAAACAACCATTGAGGGTGCTGCCCGTGCTCTTGACGAGGTCGTTGTTGGGCCATCCGTCACAACCGAGAAAGACCTTGGTCAGCCCGAGTTCGCGGGCCTGTTTCGCCAAAGGAACCACATCCACGAAGTAGATCGGCATGAAAACGAACTCTGGATCGGCCGACTTCACTTGGTTGAGGATGCTCTTGTAATCCTTGGTTCCGATTCGGAAACTGGCTTCGATCAGAACCTTCCCACCGATCTTTTCGTAGTTTTCTTTGAAAGATCTGGAGAGGATCTCGGAATAAGGATCGTCGATCTCCATGAGGATTGCCGCCGTGTGTTTCGCAAGCGTCTTGTATGCGAAATGGGCGGCCACCTTCCCTTGGTAAACGTCGTTGAAGCAGGCACGGAACACGTACGGCTTCACCTTCCCATCGGCGGCAACGGTCACCAAAGGATTGGTCGCCGTGGTGGCCACGCACGGTACTTTGGCGTCGGCCAAGGTGGATCCGATGGGCATGGCCTCGCCCGACCCCTGGGGACCGACGATGGCGACCACCTTGTCCTTGCTGGCGAGCTTCTTGGCAAGGCGGATGGCATTACTCGATTGGCCCTGGTCGTCGTAGGCGATGATCTCCACGGCGTGCTTGACCCCTGCGACCTCGATTCCGCCACCGCTGTTGTACTCCTCCGCCATCATCTTCAGGGTGTTCAACTCCGGTATGCCCCACGGCGCGCTCTCACCGGTGAGGGGGCCGAACCAACCGATCTTGATGGGTACGGCCGAGCCGCTTGGAGCGGGAGTCGTTCCTCCATTCGTGGACTGGGCGAAGATCGCATTGCAGAGCAACAGGCTGGTGACCCCAATGATTCTGGAATAGGTCTTTGGCGTTCTCATGTTCGACACCCTTTTGCGAAGATTTGTATCGATCTTAGTGAACAAGAGATTCAGAAGCCCGGAAAAGGCGCAGGGATGATGTAGTTCTGTGGTCGTGAGAACAATTTAATCATGAATACTCGGAGAGAGGGCGGGGGAATGATCTTTGGAGGCATTCCGAGTTTTGAATGGTGGAACCGCACCGCGTCCGCTGGGCGGTCCACGATCCGACCAGGCCATTCGACAGGCACATCTCACTGGGCGTCACGACAGATTCAGTTACAGGAGTAACCAACGCTGACCAAGCCTGACTCGATTTGGCTAAGATTCCCATGAACAAGAAAACGCCCGGTCTCCCGGGCGTCTCGATGCATGGCAGGAAAGGAATTGCCGGACCGTGCCTTTGGCGCGTTTCGTCTAAGCGTCGTCTGCAGCATCATCAGGATCACCGTGTTCACCACATCCTCCGTCGTGAACCCGCGGCTCAGGTCGTTGTCGGGCTTGGGACGAGACACTGCAGCACTGGGCTGTTGGCGGAATAACCGCCGAAACCGTTGAAGCAACGCATCACGATTTCGTTTGTGCATTCTTTTGCAAGCTGGCATCCAGGTTTGCAAGATCGCCAAGGACCCACAGCTCCGAGATGAGGTCATTGCGGAATGTGAACAGGGCGGCACCATCCCACTCAACCTTCATCCCAGTGGGAGCGAAGCTGCGGAAGGGCGCCACCTGAACACCAGAGAAGCGCATGCGAGCGAAGGCCTTGGGAGGCTCTGTGACGCATTCGAGGATCTCGCAGTGGTAGTTGGCGAGACTGGTCCTGATGGAGCGCACATAGGCCAGGAATTCCCCATGTCCGTGGGCTGGCGTCCCGAGAGAGCCTCGAAAGACGAAGTCGGCGGCCAGCAGCCTCGCAACATCCTCGTCGCCGGCATTCCAGATGTCCGCATAGAAATGCTCAACCAGGGAAGGGGTGCTCACGGAGGCTCCTTGGACAAGCAGGGTTCGTTTCGGGTGACCCTCGTTTCATTTCAGAATGTGTTACTCCTGTCCGGTTGCATAGGACCAGTTCCGCGGGAAAACGATCCAGCCGGTTGGGTCTATTTCAGAGCGCTTGGGCGGGCTCTAGGGCAGATTCGGGAGGCTGACCAAGCCTGATGTTTGGATTGCTTCCTTCGCTTCAGAAAATGCCTGTTCCGCGTCTGCGCATCGAGTGTTTGGGTCTGAGAACGGCTTAGCAGGGTGTTAATCCGCGTCGCGGCAGCGGCCGAGCAATGCGGCCCGAGTATTGACTTTATAGCCCTATGCACCAGGACCCATAGGCCACCCGACACGCGCCGCGCGAAGCAAACTTGCCTTGACGACCATGCGGTGAAACGGAGCGATGATGAAAATGTACACTCGTCCGAGGCGGTTATGACAATGCACAACCGTCGAGAAGAAGAGCCGACGATCTCTCTCGTTTGTCGCTCCAGAAAGGCATAAAACCGAAAGCCTGAAATCGAGATGGTTGTCGTCCTCGCCGAATACGATCTCTGTCTCGTTCTTACTGAAGATCTTGAAAATTCCTAGCCGGTTCGCTTTGGCGTCAGCAGCAAGCGACGCCAAGTGCTTGGCTGTCTTAAGGCCAACGACTGCAACGAGGATGTCCCGGATTTTCGTCAGCCATGCAATCCATGCAGGCTGCTGCGAGAAGATGAATCTGGCCAGAGACTCTGGATCGTTGGATGTGCCTTTGGGAAGCTGAATCAAGAACGAATCTTGCAGATTCGTCGACTGGTAGATGGACAGAATTGCGGATTGCGATGGAAGAGGCGTGGACGTTACGGAATGGAAGATGTCCGGCATCGAGCTTCCTGCGGTTGAGCGTACGAAAAGAAGTTTGCGCGATGGGAAGGGCTAATCCGCTCCGTAACCTTCACGCTCCCACTCCGAGATTCCTCGTACGACTGTGGCTGGATCAAATGGATTCGGCCCCCATGCGGTAATTAATTGAAGTCGGGAGCCCTCGAACCTGAAAGCCCGGGATTGTTCTGTGCCAACCCAGGCTTCGTTCGAACATATGTCCACATGGGTCGTCAACTGATCATTCTGGATGGAATACTTTCCAGAGTAGGCCAGCATGCTCGTGAAGGATTTGGCGCGCTCAGTGTCGGTCGTCGGGGCTGTCCTGTCTCCTGCCGTTACGATGGTGATCATTTGACCGGACTCCAGAATGACGAGGCGCCCCTTTGGTGCAACTCCAAAGAGCGGTCGCTTTGCTCCTGTCGCGCGGTCTTCACCCATGAAGGCCAGTAGCCTCCAGACGCCGATCAGTTCAGCACTTCGCGAAGCTGTATCTTGAGGTGTTGTCATGGAAGCTACTCTGGTTGTTTTCGTGGGGTGGAGCAGTGCGGCTCCTGAATTAACAGCGGGCCGCCCTAGGCGATCACGACCTCTTGCAGAGACACCTTTCGTGGTGGAGAACCTTCGGGGGTGCCGATAGGCGTTACCCATTGCTCGCCAACCTCTTGGAATCCAAAGCCAGCATGAAAACGACTCGATGCCTCATTCAGCGGTTGCAGATAGTATTCGCACGTGATTGTGTTCACTCCGATCAGTTGCGCAAATTTGAACAAATCACGGTACAACGTTCGTCCGAGCCCTTTCCCTTGGTGTGCGCTACTGACGGCGATGCGATCGATATACAGAAATGAAGGATGGCGAGCCGCAAACCATCTGAAATTCTGGCTATCGGATTCGGCGTTTTCGCGAAACGCCAAGAGAAATGCGACAACCTCATCATCAAGGCAGGCAACACGGTGATATGCCGCTTGCGCATGCAGCTTTTCCAAGAGCCCTCGATTCATCGGGGCGAGAAGATGCTCTGATTCGAGATTGAGCTTCAGGATCGAAGGAAAGTCAGTGGGGTTTGCGTCTCGAATCATGTACGGGCAACTCCTGGAATGATCGTGGGAGAAGTGACTCACAGAGGCAATCTCTGGGTTGAATGATCGGTTTGGCCTCACGGTTGTGCGGCCACGGTTCGTGAAACCACCCAATGGTTCTTGCCAAGCTGGGCTATCCGCTTGAACCCTTGGTGCTCGAACATGGCCAGACGGCTGTTGTAGAGAAATGAGTTCGATACGTTGCGTCCTTCAATGTCTTCAGGGTAACTCTCAACTACGCCGCCACCGAGTCCAGCAATCAATTCGATTGCACCGGTGAGAGCAACGGATGAGACGCCTTGGCCACGATACGCCTTGTCGACGAAGAAGCAGGTGATGCGCCAGTCGGGGAGGGTTTGAACGACGAGATCGTAGGCTTTCTTGTGCTTGATACGGGGAAGTTCGGCGGGCGATCCAAACTGACACCACCCCACACATCGCGGACCGTCGAATACGAGTGCAGCGTGTGCAGTCCCTTCCCGCACACGGCATTCTTTTCGTTCCCGGCGGCCCGAGTCTCTGAGCTTGCCATCTGGATGAAACTCCATGCACCAACATCCACCCCAAACCCCATCATGCCGTTCCACGAGGTCGGCGAAAGCGGTCCAGGTTTCAGGAGAGAGGGCTCTGATGAAGAAAGGCATGGTGCGTGCTTGAATGTCGAGGCCTAACGAGAGGGGTTAACCGGGATGCCGAAGCGGCTGGGCGGCAGGAGACGAGCATTCCAGAAGAGTCATGGGAGAAGCGGTTCAAAGAGGCTACGTCCGGAGTGAACGATTGGTTAGCCGCGCAGGCGCCGGTAGTGCAATGCGACTGCGCCGTTACGGAGCGGCATCGACGAGACCAGCTCGAGCCGTCGCGTGCTGGGTAGCCCGCTCTGGTAAAGGGTTGGGCCGTGACCGGTGATCCTGGGGTGGATGAGAAACCTGTACTCGTCGATCAAGTCCAGCCGGTCCAGCTCTGTCGCGAGCCTACCGCTGCCGAGGAGCACGCCAGCAGGGGTCGCATCCTTGAGTTTCTGCACGCTTGTGTGCAAGTCGCCGGCGATGTGGTGGCTGTTGGTCCACGGGAAGTCCGTTCGCGTTGACGACACCACGTACTTCGGCTTGACCTCCAGCTTGACCGCCCACTCACGCATCGCCGGTGGTACCTCCTCGTCGCCGCGAGCGACGGCAGGCCAGTAGCCCTCCATCATCTCGTAGGTGATGCGACCCCACAGCATCGCCCCGCTC
>DCFP01000094.1:0-13587 GCA_002319925.1 Holophagaceae bacterium UBA1801
CGGGCATCCGCCTGCGGCGGACCGGCAAGGACGCTGCCCCGCAGCGTCCTTGCCTTGCCCTACCTGCGCGCCATTGCCGATCGGAGGTTCGAATCCTCTCGACCCGCCAACAAAAAGGGAGACCCGTTTGGGTCTCCCTTTTTTTGGTCGGGGCGAGAGGATTCGAACCTCCGACCTCTCGGTCCCGAACCGAGCGCTCTACCAGGCTGAGCCACGCCCCGAAGAAGATCGATCCTATCTCATTTCCGCGCCGGGGTCCAGCGGAGAGCTCGGTACTTGCGCAGGACGGATTCCAGGTAGTCGGGAACGGGTGGTTTCGGGGGGGTGGGCTCGGGGGGATCGCAGGGGACGATCTCCATTTTGCGAAGCTTCAGGCCCAGCATGCGCTCCAGCCTGGCTTGCACCTGGGGCCAGGTGGCTTCGGCGCTCTGACGCAGGCTGGCCATGACCTCGGTCTTCCAGCAGCCCAGGACGAGGGTGTTCTGCCTTACGCGAATGAGGCGCGTATGACGCACCAGCGCGGGGCCCACGACCAATGGCCAGACGCGGGCGATGCGGTTTTCCGCGCGAATATCGGTGAGGCTCCGGGCGTCCGAGGCGAGCTCCTTAAGGGGAACCAGGTTGTTGTTGCGGCGCCTCATGGGAGCTTCCAGCGGGGCGGGGGCAGCTTGGCGCAGGCCCGTTCGTCGTTGAGGAGGATGGGGCTGGAGAGCACGGGCACCATGTCGCCGGTTTCCTCGTCGAAGAGGGTCTTGATGAGGTGGTGCAGGATGCCGGCCTGGCGGAAGAGCACGTCATCCACGGTGCGCACCTGGCTCGCGGGAATGGCATGGGCTTCACAAAACTTGAGTACGTCCTGGGCCCGGTGCTGCGCGAAATGCTGATCGAGGCATTCGATCAGCCGCTGCCGGTCCTGCACCCGTCCGCGGTTGGTACGCCATTGTGGCTCCGCATCTAGATCCAGGCCTAGCCAGAGGGCGAGGACTTCGAACTGCCGGTCGCTGCCGACACCGAGAGCCACTTCCGCGTCGCAGCACGCAAAGGTCTGGTACGGGACGATGTTCGGGTGGCCGTTACCGAGGCGCTCTGGCGTGAGTCCCGTCATCAGTGTTCCCGCGCCCACGTTGATGAGGCCTGACAAGGCAGCTTCCATCAGCGGCACTTCCACGTGGATGGCTTCTCCCGTGCGCTCCCGATGCAGGAGCGCCGCCTGGATGCCGTTCGCGGTGTAGAGCGCCGCCAGCACATCCGCCAGAGCCACGCCCACCTTCATGGGCCTGCCCTCGGGCTCGCCGGTGATGGACATCCAGCCGCTCTCCGCCTGCACGATGAAGTCGTAGCCCGCGCGCCGGCAGGCGGGCACATCCGAGGCGAAGCCTCGCACCGACGCCACGATCAACTTGGGATACTTCGCGTGGAGACGTTCCCAGGTGAGACCCAATTTCTCCGCTGAATCAGGAAGGAAATTCTCGATGAGCACATCCGACTGTTTGATGAGATCCCGCAACCGTTCCCGGTGATCCAGGTCGGTCAGATCCATGATCTGGCTGCGCTTGCCGCGGTTGGTGCAGCGGAAATAGGCGCTCTCGCCCTGATCGCCGTATTCGAAGGGCGGCCCCCAGCCCCGCGTAGGATCTCCGGTGCTGGGTTCGATCTTGATGACCTCCGCTCCGAGGTCTGCCAGCAACTGGGTGGCGAAGGGGCCAGCCAGGATGCGGGACAGGTCGAGCACCTTGTAGTGAATGAGGGGCCTGAGCACGAATATTCCTTGCCGAGATTCTACGGCGGAGTGGTCGGTTACGTAACTTTCTCATGGGCGCTGCGTTTTAGAATCGAGGTTCTTCACGGGAATCCATGCAGAAAACGTGATCCGTCCGCCAGGCGCCTGGGGAGCAGGACTGATACGGGCCGACCGGGGCCGGGCAGCTCGTCGAGGTCGCTCTGAATGGGTTTCCCTTAGCAGGTCCGGAGGGCCGCAATCAGGTTGGTCGAGACCACGGTCCTGCCTGCCTCCGAATCCGTGCCTCTGACGAAAACTCAGTGCAGCATCATGGTTCCTTCTGCCAGAGAACCGTCAGGACATCATAGGTGGCGATGAACGGGCGCTTGTTGCAGGTGCGGAGGATCCGGTGCAGGACCGCTGCCGACAGCGGTGCATGTCCGGGAGCGGCCCTGGCACCGGTGGTCTTCAGATGGTTCAGGAAATCGTGGAGATCGGTGCAGCTCAAGGGCCATACCTGCTGAAGGACCTGCGCTCCCGATCCCAGCATCCCGCGCAGCGAATCAGGAGACGGGTAGGGCGGTGTGGCTGAATCCACTCCTGCTCCATGGCAAGCGTCGCGCCATTCCTGAAAGGTGCCCGAGCCCAGGGTTGTGACGGCCAGGAGCCCGCCGGGGCCGAGCATGCCATGCAGGCGCCGGAGGCCCGCTGCCAGATCCGTGAACCACTGGACCGCCAGGCTGGAAACGATCAGGTCGAACCTCTGCTCCCCCAGATCCGGGTATTCGCCATCCATCACACGGACCGTGATCCGTCCTTCCAATCTTGCCGCGCAGAGCTCCACCATGCGGGGAGCGATGTCCGTCGCGATCCAATGGCAGCCAGGGAATTCAGGCAGCAAGGCCTTGGTCAGATAACCCGTCCCGCAGCCGATTTCGAGCACCCTGGGGCAGTCGGGCAGATGTTCCTGGCGCACCCGCCGGCACAATTCCGAGGCGATCCTCCGCTGGCTCTCAGCCCCGAGATCATAGGTACCCGCCGCTGCATTGAAGCGCCGCGTGATGGCCTCTTTCCAGCTTGTCATGGTCGTCATCAGGGTCTGCTCACGTTCGGTGTGTGGGCTCGGGTCAAGCCGGGGAATGCGTTCGGTTTGCATGGTGTGGATCGATCAAGGCCAGCCTGTCCGGTATCTTCGTTTTTCAGGGGCGAGGGATTCCAGTGTGCTCCAGGTGAGAAGGCATGGGTCTTCGCGAATGGGCTTCCAGAGCTGCTCGATCAGCGCCTGGTGGGCGCGGTGGGGTTCCGGATCCTGGAGGAACTCGTCGGGCACCACCTCGCCGAACCGGATGACATAGCGGAGAAATCCCGTGTGCTTGACCATCACGGGCATCAGGATGGCGTTGGACCGGGCCGCAAGCCGGAAGGCGCCATCCTTCACATGGATGGTCTGCTGATCAATGGAATAGGGCAGCAGCGGGCCCGGCGTCGCAATGCCATCCAGGGCGACGACCAGGGCCCTGCCGGGCGCAAGGAACTGGACCGTTTGCCGGAGGGAGGCCGGCGTGAGCACGTGCGCCATCCCCTTGAGGCCATAGATGCGATCCCCGGCTTCGAAAACACGGTGCGCCCGGGACCGGCCCAGGGGAGAGGGTTGACCCCCCGCGAAGGTCGCCGCGGGAATGCCCCTGGATCGCAGCCAATAACGAATGATGGGAAAGCCCCCCGTATGGAAGAAGACCAGGACCGCCGGGCGCTGCTGGAATTCGGACAATTGGTCGGGGGGAACGCCCTCGAACCGGATGCGTTTCCGCCACCGCGCCGAACCTAGCCGATCGTAAAGCAGGCAGGTGCTGAGGACGCCCTGCCAGCGGATGATCATGCGGAGGAAATGCCGGAGTGATCCTTGCCCTTTCCAGAAGGATCGGGGCAAGGTGTGACGGAGTTCCCGGAAATACCGGAGATCCTTCCTCCGCCGCAGGACTTCCCAGCTGATCCACGGCAGCAAGGCCCAGAATACGAAGGGAGGCCCGAGGAAACGCTCGACCCATCGGACGACCGGAATCATGGAACCGCGTGGCGCGCGGCTGACCGAGGTGCTGTTTCCGGGCGCTTTCAATCGCATGCCGCACACACCGGGACATATTCCAACGGGCGAATCGGATGGCGCAGCGCAATCATGGCTGTTCCAGCCCTTTCCGGATGAAATCCGCCACGAGCGCCGGCTTGGTCAAGGGAAGCAGATGACCGCCCTCCTCGACGAGGTGCAGCACTCCGGGGAAGGCTTGTTCGGACAATTCGCGAGGCAGCAGGGGATCGTCAGCGGCCGCCAAGGCCAGCCTGGGCTGGCGTTCGGGAAGATCCCGCGCGTCATCCTCACGCAGGCGCTCCAGATCCCTCGCCAGGCGTTTGATGTCGAAGGGTGGAAAGGGAGTCGTGTCGCCGCAGCGTTCCCGGAAGGATTTCACTACTTCTTCCGGCGCCTCCCAAAGCCGCTTCAGCATGCGGGCAAGCACGCGTGCAGGCGTGCCGTGAGGGAAATCAGCGCACGCGGAAAAGCGTGGGAAACCGCTAATAACGAGCAGTGGGATGCCCCTCAATTCCGGATGCAGCATGGCCCACAGGCTTCCGAAGGAATGGCCGACTACCAAGTCGAGCCGAGCGGGGATGTCCAGTCGGGGTTCCGCGAAGTAGCCGAAATCCAAGGTCAGGCATTCGTGCTCAAGCAAGGCCCAGTTCACGTGGTTCCAGAGCGCCGCATCGAATCCCCAGCCGTGGATAAGCAGGACGCGGCTCATGTCCTGGCTCTTTCACCGGTGCCGAAGTCATCGAGGAATCGCGCTGGTTCCACGGATCGCAGGATTCGAACTAGCCATCGGTCGATCAACTCCATGCAATCGATCCTCCCCAGGAACCATTTAAGGGCACGACAAGCCGCACATCAATCCTGGGAAATCCTGGAGGTTCACTCACATTGGCTCGAAGGCTACGTTAGGATACATCGATCCCGATCGTCCTAGGGCGCCGCCTGCGCTGTGCCCAAGTCCTTGTCCAAAAGGAGCAACGATGCTTAAAAAACCACTTTGGTTCGTCCTTGCGGTAGGTCTGTTCCTCTCGCTTCCCATGCGGGCTGAGGATCTCACCGTCTTCCACGCCGGGAGCCTCGCCAAGGCCATGGGCGATATCGCGAAAGCCTTCACGGCGGAAACGGGTATCACCGTCCAGCTTGTGGGTGCCGGATCCGGCTCCCTGCGCCAGCGCATCGAGAAGGGCGAGCGTCCCGACCTCTTCGCCTCCGCGGATATGGAGAATCCCCGCGCCCTGGCTTCCAAAGGCCTGGCCCAGGATCCCACCACTTTCGCACGCAACATCCAATGCCTGCTTGCGAAAAAGGATCTCCACGTGACTGCCGATAATTGCATCGACAAAATGCTGGATCCGAAGATCAAGCTCGGCACCTCCACACCGATCTTGGATCCAGGCGGCGACTATGCCTGGAAGCTCTTCGACCTGATCGGCACCCAGCGGCCGGGTGCCGCGGACAAGCTCAAGGCCAAGGCCATCAAGCTCGTCGGGGATCCAGCGCTGCCCATGCCTCCCAAGGAATACACGAAGTACCAGGTCTCCTGGCATTTCGAAGAGGGCCGCGCCGAGCTGTTCCCATCCTATGTGACCTCCGCCAAGATCGTTGCGTCGGAACTGGATTGGGTGGAAATCATCATGCTGCCCCCAAGCCTCACCGTGAGCGCCGAGTACGGGCTGACCACCGTGAACGGAGCCAAGCCCCAGGCCGCGCAGCTCATGGCCTACATCCTCAGCCCGAAAGGACAGGCCATCCTGCAGGGCTACGGTTTCACGGCCCCGTGAGACAGGTTGGAAAAGAAAAAAGCAAAACAGGATAGGCAGGATGGACAGGATAAAAGCAGGAAGGCTTGTTGCTTTTCATCCTGTCCATCCTGTTCTGTGATCTTGTCGCTCTACAGCGTCCGGATGACGCGCTCGATGCTGACGGCTTTGCGGCCTTCGGTGGCTACGAGCACGGCGTGAAGTTGCAGATCGCCTTCGGCCACTTCGAACTTGTCGCCCTTGACCTTGAGGAAACGGCTGAGGCTGGCTTCCTTCTTCATGCCGATGACGCCTTCGTACGGGCCCACCATGCCGATATCGGTGACGTACGCCGTGCCGCCCGGGAGCACCTTCGTGTCCAGGGTGGGCACATGGGTGTGGCTGCCCAGCACCGCGGCGGTGCGGCCATCCAGGTGCCAGCCCATGGCCTGGGCTTCGCTGGTGGCCTCTGCGTGCATATCTACAACGACGAGATCGGCCCGTTCCTTGGCGAGTATGGCGTCGGCAGTACGGAAGGGATCATCGCAGGGGGGCATGTGCACGCGGCCCAGGAGGTTGATCACGAGCACTTCCTGGCCCGTGGCCGTGTGCAGCTTCACGTAGCCGCTGCCGGGTGTTCCGGGCGGGTAGTTGGCGGGGCGCAGGAGCCGGGATTCCTTCTGGAAGAGCGTGGCGATGTCCTTCACGTCGAAGGCGTGGTTCCCAGTAGTAATGACGTCGACGCCGAATTCCGCCAGCCAGGATTCCGCGATGCGCGCGGAAATCCCGTGGCCATGGGCCGCGTTCTCCCCGTTCACGATGACGAAATCCACCTTGAGTTCCCTGCGCAGGGTAGGTAAGTGGGTCTCCACGAGGCGCCGCCCCGGTTCACCCACCACATCGCCAAGCACAAGGATTCGCATGAACTCAGACTAGCAGGGCCGGTCCTTGCTCCAAACTGCCGGCTCACTGTTTTGGCGGTCTCAGCTCCTGAACCAGGGCTTGCGCGTCGTAGACTTTGTCGAGCAGCCAGAGGATGGCGCGCGCGTCGACGCCCGTGCTGTGTCCGTTCTGCGTGTAGGCGTAAGGGCTGAAGGTGCTGGCGAACAACACGCCCACCAGCGCGCCCTCCCGGTTCACGATGGGCGATCCGGAGTTGCCAGGAAGCGCGTCGTTGGTGAGGAACATGTTGATGGGCAGTTCCTTGTCCACGACCATGCCTCGATCGGTCCATCGGGAGGGCCAGGCCTTTTCGGGATAATCCCCGAGCGTGACGAAATCCTTCTTCTCGTCCACGGGCCTGAGCTGCCCGTAGCTGAATCGGAGCGTGCCATCGGAGCTCATGTAGAGGGTGTTCGCGTGGACCGCAATCTGCGCTTCGTAGATGAGGGAGCAGTCCCGGGAGGCTGCCATGAAATGGTTGCTCCACTCCTCTTCGAAATCACGGTCCCAGAGATCCACCATCTGGGCCATGCGAAGCAGGGGATCCTTGCAGCGATCCAGCGCCTTAGGCCCACCCTTCAGCAATTCTGCGACGAAGGCCGGCTCATCGAGCCGCGATTGCTCGATGGCGGCCTTGGCTGCCTCCGAGGTGGAGCGCCCATCCAGAATGCGTTTCAAATAGGAGTTCGCGGAGCCGATGCTGGATTCTGCATCCTCCAGACCGAAGGCCAGCAGCGCGGTTTCCAGTTCCCGGTTCCAGGGTTTGGGATCCAGGCAGGCCTTGCGTTTTTCTTCGAGATCCGCATCACGGTAGCCGTTGGATCGGGAAGCGGGGGATTTCATGGTTTCGCGGATCACACGTACGATTTT
This sequence comes from Holophagaceae bacterium UBA1801, assembly GCA_002319925.1. Classification (GTDB taxonomy): domain Bacteria; phylum Acidobacteriota; class Holophagae; order Holophagales; family Holophagaceae; genus UBA1801. The sequence continues at coordinate 7,355 of DCFP01000094.1, forward strand.
CACGGCCTGCTCCAGCGGGCCCCGCAGCAGATTCCGTTCCTCGTCATGCAAGGCCTGGTTGACCGCCATCAGCTCATTGAGTGACTTTATTTCGGATTCCATGTCATCCCAGGCTCCGCCAAAACGATTCAGCAGATCCGGGTTCGCATGTACCAGAGCCCTCAAACCTGCGTCCTGATCCTCCAGTGCCAGAGCCTGGGACCGGTACAGGGTGTAGTGGAATTTCGCGTTTTCAACGCTCTGTAGGCGACTGGTCAGCTCGGCTTTCAGTTCTTCCGTCTGTTTGGCGTGCTCCTCGCTCTCCTCGGAATATTCGAAAACGGCCCTCAGCCGGTTGCTGAGAGCACCCAGTGAATGGGCGTGCAAGGAACTGATGAAATCCGCAAAGGCCACCGGAACATTCCGGTACGAAGTTCCAGGGTACCCCGCCGTGAAGCTCCAATCTCCCGTGGAGAGCCCCGTACGGGACCAGTCGAGGTGCTGGCTGGGGTGATAGGGCGCTCCATTCTCGTATACGCGCAGCAGGCAGAAATCAAGGTGGGGCCGTAGGGCCGGCGCATCGTTCTTGCCAGGGCTCGTGACCTCCACGCCCTTGGGCACCATCACCAGCCGCACATCCTTGAAGATGACCGGATTACCACTACCAAGCCTGAAATGGGCTTCCAGTCCGGGGAGGGCGATTTCCTCTTCCCGTTTTCCCGCCAGGAAGCCTTCCTTCACGAGGTCGGGTTTCTGCTTGGCCGCGTCGATCAAGGATGAGAGACACACATGCTGGTTGGTCAGCACCAGACCATCCGCACTGACGAAGGAGCCGGTGCCCCAGCCGAAAAAGCGGCTGCTCGACCTGAGGCCCAGCTCCATGATCGACCCTTGCACATGCGCCAGCCAATCGGCGGAAGGCTTGAAGCCATAAGTCGCTTCCATCTGATCGAAGGGCGGGTGATCGAAGCGCCACAGTCCTTCGTCGGCGCGCAGGCGCGGCGCCAATGAGCCGAGCGTGGCTGCGAATACGAAGATGGCAAGGCTACTTACGCGCATCCGTCACTCCGACTGATTTGATAATCCTGCCAGGGAGGCCGCTGATCCAGAAATCCAGACTCCAGGTGGTCGTATTCCGAGGCTGGACGGCCGTACTCCCGGGCTGGCCCGCCATCGCAGGAACTCTTCCCGGATTGACCGCATCAGAAGGCCAGCACAGTCCTGTTGGCGGTGCTCTATCTGATAGCCTGTTGAGCGAGGCATTGAGTTCCGCATGAAAACATGGATCCGTGTGTTCGGCTGTTTCCTCCTCGGCATGGTCATCTATGCCCAGGCTCCCTCCTTCATGCCTTTGAACGAAGTCAAACCGGGGATGTCGGGGCAGGGCCGCACCGTCTTCCAGGGCGGCAAGATCGAGAAATTCAACTTCGAAGTGCTCGGCGTGATGCGGAACGGCGGTGGTCCCCTCGGCGCGCCGGGCCGGAGTCTCATCCTGGTCAAGGCCAGTGGTGGCCCCTTGGCGGATACGGGCATCCTCGCGGGCATGAGCGGATCGCCGTGCTATATCGATGGCCGCTTGATCGGTGCGCTCTCCGTGGGCTTCCCCTTCGAGAAGGAAGCCATCGGCGGCATCACGCCCATCGGCGAGATGATCGATGAGCTCCAGGACATTCCCGATGCGCCCAGCCTGCGCACGCCCTTGATCCTGCCCAAGCTGGCACCGCCCACGGTGCTCAAGTCCGCGATGCTGGGCCGCATGATTCCCGTGTCCCAGCTGCCGGGGATGGAGCTTGGCGCGCCGGAGGAAGGAAAGGCCCTGCCGTTGCCCATCTACGGGCCGGAGCTGGACCCCGAGGTCAAGGCGCTGTGGGATGGCCTCCCGTTCCGTTTCATGGCAACGGGACTGGCCGCATCGAACTCCACCGGCGAAGCCAGTCCCCTGGAGCCGGGCGGCATGGTGGCCATCAGCCTGGTGCGCGGGGATCTGGATCTGGGCGTCGGCGGCACCATCACCTATGTCTCCGGCAAGCGTATATTCCTGTTTGGGCATCAACTGATGAATCTCGGCGCGGTGGATCTGCCCCTCTGGTCCGCCACGGTGAGCGGCTGGGTCTCCAGCTACAGCGCCTCCATGAAGCTCGCCATACCCGTCTCCCCCATCGGTGCCGCGCGTCTGGACCGGTCCACGGGCGTGGGCGCCGTCCTGGGCGCGGAGGCCCGCATGGTGCCGCTGCGGGTGGGCCTGAACCTGGGCGGGAAACGCAATCTGAACTTCAAGTTCGACATCATGGATCACCCGGTGCTGACCCCTTTGCTGACCGCGACGGTGGTGGCGCAGACCCTGAATTCCCACGTGCGCGGTCTGGGGGTGCAGAGCCTCGCGATGCAAGGGAACATCAAGCTCGCGGGCTATCCAGCCATCCAGATCGAGAACATGGTGGCCGATTTGAACCCGAGCCGCATCGCGCAGTACGTTGGCGCGATCGTGCAGGCGATCACCATGAACCCCTTCGACCGGCCGGTCATCGAAGGCATCTCGCTCACCATCAAGGCGGAGGAGCGGCTGGATCTGACCGCCATCGCGGGTGTGCGCATCTTGAAGGCCAGGGTCAAGCGCGGCGAAGTGCTGCCGGTGCTGGTGACGCTGCAGAACATCCAGGGCGTGCGGGAAACGGCGACGTTCAACGTGAATGTGCCGCCCTCGGCCGCGCCAGGCAAGGCCACGCTGCTGGTGGGCGATGGCCTGAGCCTCCTGAATTCGGATCCCGATCAGCGCGCCATCGAGGTGAGCGATCTGGGTGACATCGTCCGGCTCCTGAACAACGCCTTGCGGAACAATCACGTTTACAGCCTACTGGTGCAGAACCAGCCGGGCGCGGGCCTTCGCGGCAGCCGCATCGAGGGTGTGCCCCCCACGGTGGCGAGCCTGATTGAGAGCGGCGGAGACAGCACCACCAATCAGTTGCAGCGCCGCATCATTGGCCGGGCGGTGCTTCCGCTGGAGCGGGAGGTGCTCGGAATGATGAGCCTGGAATTGGAGATCGAGTGATGGAGTCATTGATGCACAGCCTTCACCGGGCCCTTCTGTCCGCGGTTCTCGTGTTTCCGGCCATGGCCCAACAGCCCTCGGCTGTGTTTGATTCCTTCAATGACTGGCTGGGCGCCGAAGCCAGGGGCGTTCGCATCGAGGCCGATGGCAGCTTGAAGCTGGCGCCGAATCTCCGGCGCGTCGCTCAGTTGCCGGAGGGCGTCGTGTGGTGCGTCGTGCCCGATGGAGCCGGTGGCGCTTTCATCAGCGCGGGAAACGAAGGCAAGCTGTTCCGCTTCAGCGGTAACCAGGTGAAGCCCCTTGCCCAGGTGAAAGGCGGCATCGTCTTCGCCATGGCGCGCCTGGGGCAGGATCTCATCGTGGCTCCCAGCGGCGAGAACAAGCTCTTCCGCGTCACGCCATCTGGTGAAGTCAAGTCCTTTGCCGAGATCGATGCGCGGCTGGTCTGGGCCATGACGGCCCAGGGCTCGGATCTCTACCTCGCCGGCGGTAATGAGAAGGGCGCGGTGTTCCTGCTGGCACGGGAAGGCTCCAGCCGCAAGCTCGCGGAGCAGGCCGATGAGACCGCCTTCACGTCCCTGCTTTCCGATACGCAAGGAGGCTGGTACCTGGGCTCCCACGGCCACGGGCTGGTCATGCGGTACTCCGGAGAGCACCTGGAGACGCTTGCCGCCACGGGATTCGAGCAGGTACAAACCTTGGCCATGCAGAACGGAGTCATCTACATCGGGGCTGATAACGGCCTGGCCAAGCGTTTCACTGCGGGGAACCTGGAGAAGCGGGAGAGCTATCTCTCCAGCCGTTCGTCCGGCGCCAAGGGTGCTGTCATCGCCCTGGATCGCAATCGCGTTCCGGCAACTCTGTGGCAGAGCGACCAGAGCCAGGTCTTCTCCATGACCCTGTGGAACAACCAGCTGCTGGTGGGCACCGGCAACCGGGCGCGCATCTTCAGCATTCCCATCGATCCCAAGGTTCGGGATCTGGTTCCCTTTGCCGTGCTCCAGGATCTTGGCACGGCCCAGGCCACGGCCTTCATGAGCATGGGGTCGGATCTCCTGGCCGTGGGTTCCAATCCCGCGGAGCTGCACGTACTTTCGGAAGCCCAGGCTACCGAGGGCACCATCGAGAGTCAGGTGTTGAAGGGCATGCCACTGGCGGATTGGGGCAGGGCTTACGTTGAGGCCGACACGCCCCAGAGTACGAATGTGGATCTTCAGTACCGGGTGGGTTCCACGGAAGCTCCCGACGGAACCTGGTCTCCCTGGACGCCGCCTCTGAGGAGTGGCGAGCGCCCGAATCTGCAGCCTACGCGGTTCGCGCAGTTCCGGCTCAAGCTCACCAGCAGCCGCGGCGGCACGACGCCCGTGGTGAATGTCGTGCGGGTGCACTGGGCCAACCGCAACCTCGCGCCGCAATGGGAAAGCATCGACACGATGCCGCCAGGGCTCGTGATCACCCGGAGTGCTCCCACCGACGACATCGGCATCGAGCGGATCCCTCTGCAGACCCAGAAACTCATACCTGCCTTGGGCTATCTGGGATCCGAGAAACGCAGCTTCCGCCGAGGGGCGCAGGCTTTCGCGTTCAAGGTCAGCGATCCCAACGGGGACCAGTTGAATTTCCGCATCAGCCTCATACCGGACAAGGGCAACCCCATTCTGCTGGAATCGATGTGGCGCGAGCGGTTCTTCACCTTCGACTCCCTGCCCGTGCCCGATGGGCGCTACAGGCTGGAAGTCACCGCCACGGACGCGCCCAGCCAGCCCTTCAACCTCGCGCTCACATCCACCTGGCGCACCGCGGCCTTCACCATCGACCACACCCCCCCCGTCATCAGTGAACTGACGGCCATCCCAGAAGGCGATTCGATCCACATCAAGTTCGTGGCCCGGGATGAAATGTCCGTCCTGGAGGAAGCCGCCGTTTCCGCCGATGGGGATGGCTGGCTCCAGATCGCGCCCGAGGACCGCGTCTTCGACAGCAAGGAAGAGCGCTTCGATGTGTTGATTCCCAAGGATCGCGTCAAGGGCGATCGGATCATCGTGAAGGTGATGGACGCGAACAACAACGAACAGACCGCGGCCATCACCATTGGTGAAATCAAGAAACACTGAGTTCCGTTTCTGATAGGAGAAGTCCAGAGCGGGGAAGGCATGCCTTCGGAGGGCCACACAGAGACGGGTGCGCTGGAGTGCTCGTGGCGCCAACCTATCCCTGTGCAGGAGACGATCACGGTTAAGGATGGCATCGGAGAAATCCTTGACACTGATGGGCACAAGGCCTAGCTTGAAGCCCGTTCGTCCCGGCCATTGAATCGATGCTGATCCCGAGGGTGGTTCTCCGCCCTCAGCGGATCCCCGGTTCATTCGTTCTCGCCGAAGCAGCGTTCCAGAATTGCGAACCCGCGCATTCAACCATCGACAAGGAGATGAGGTATGCCCCTTTTTGTTTACAACGACGGAGCCAGTTCCATCGAAACGCAGCTTTCGGCCATCTGCGCGGGAGCCCCGATCAGCATCGCGTCCACGGGCAAACCGAACCAATCATTGGTGACCTACCCGGCGAGCCACAATCCGGATCTGGAGGACAACCCGGTCATTGGCCATATGCTGGTTTATGCGCTGGCCAACAGCAGCTGCCTCATCGAGATCTGGCCTATCACCTGGGATGAGGGTCTGCCTTCCTCCGGATCGGGAACGAGATTCACGGAGGAAAAGGACGCCGCCCTGGTGTCGTTCGATCGGTATCCGAGCACTACGATCGCCGAGATCTCCTATTACGCGGCTATTGGTGAGGAGGGTCCCTTCTTCATGGTGAACGTCCAGCAGACGCTGGGGACCGGGCTCCATCCGGTACGGTCGGAGCAGGAACCCTCACTCCTGATGCTCCTGCATCTCATGGCGCACGTTTACTTGCTGGTCACTGGCAAATACGATCCAGCCACCCATGAGGAACAGGCACTGAATATCGAAAACATCCACCGGATGCAGCATTTTCTGAGCACGCGTGTGGATTCTCACATCGAGAGGGCGGCGGTTTACGACCTTGGCGGTTGTGGTTGTTAGGGGAGGCTTGCGATGAACGCGATCACAGGTGGTTTCGACGTTGTCATTCAGGTGCAAGAGCGGGTCATCAATGACATCTTCGGCGCGATGCACGTGGCTGGGGCCCTGCAGCACCGGGCGGTGTTCGTGCACCAGGATCA
>DCFP01000094.1:13838-39987 GCA_002319925.1 Holophagaceae bacterium UBA1801
TTCGTGCACCAGGATCAGCGGGTGGATCTGCAGATAGGCAAGCCGAATATCATCCTTCTGCCTGCCACACCCGCCGATCATTCCGCGACGGCCTTAGCGACCGCTCGAGTTTTGTTGCAGCTCCGCCCAGTGGCGGATGCCAGCGCGCTCGGTACGGTCCGCGTGGCCGGTGTCACCTTGCGTGCCAGCCTCGCTTGCGTGCCCGGCCAGCCCGCGTCGGTCACGTACGACTGGAGCAAGACGACTCCGGCCGATGTCGTGCTGGCAGGTTCTCCTGACGATCCGGGCCTGCGCGCCCTGATCGCCCTGGTGATCGGGAAGATCCACGGGGTCAATCCAGTAAGCATCGCCAACAATGCGGCATTCCGTTTCCTGTTCGGCGGCGGCGGGAACCTGGTTTCCGCTGGACTCAATCTTGGCGGGACGGGGCAGGGGACGTGGGACCAGTTGAATCTTGCCTTCCTGGGAGCGAAGGATTGGGCCCTGGCACTGGGGCGGGATTACTTCCTCGCCAAGGTCCGCGAAGGAATGCGGGCCCGCTGGCATAGCCTGCCGCCGCCCTACGGTCCGTCGCCGGTCCTGCTCTCCGACCAGGTGGTCTGCACGGCGGACATCTTCGGCCAGTGCATTGATCACTCGCGCCAGCTCGTCTACCTGGATCGTTTCGAGATTTCCCTCTGCCCTGGTTCCATCCTGTTCAGTGGAACGGCACGGGCCGTGACGGAGGCCTGGTACGTTCCCGATGTGAGCGCCGATTTCTCGTTCACCTGCACCGTGAGCCTGGACACGAATCAGCAGCTGGTGCTCACCATGGGCACCTCCCACATCGACTTCAACGAGTGGTACGCGCAGGTCTTCGATTGGCTCAGCTTCGGGGCCCTGCAGGATGTGGTGAAGAAGGCCTTCCAGGAAGCCCTCCTTTCGGATCAATCCCAGCGTGAACTTTCGGGTCTGTTTTCTTCCAGTGTCATCGGTCAACTCGCAGCGATCGGCAAATCGGTGGATGTGACCACGACGCCGAAGGCCGATGGTGTGGCGGTTCTGGCCGATGCCGTCATCTTTTCTGGGTCCGTTTCGGTGGCTGATACTTCGCGATCTCCCGTCGCTGATCTGGTCGTGCTCCGCCGCGAAGGGGATCCCGATGTGCGTGTCTTCCTGGCGGGGGGCTCCTGGGCGCCCGGTGGGGACCTGATCGAGGTGGATTGGGATTTCGGCGATGGCACCACTCTCATTCAGCAGCATGATGATGTGCGGCTGGAGGTCGAACACCACTACCAGCCAGGCGAGTTCATGGCCAAGCTGCGTGCCGTGGACCGCACGGGCCGCACCTTTTCATGCAGCACCCTGGTCCGCGTCGGGCTCATGAGCATGACGTGTCCCTCGACGATCTTCGAGCGGACCCAGTCACCGATTCCGATGGCATTCAACCTCGCGGAGGATGGCAACCCATTGGAAGGAGTCACAGTCACCCTTTCAGGCGGTAACTGGCAGACCTCGGGAACGACCGGCCAGAACGGCGCGGTTTCACTCCTCGTCGATCCAGCCCGTTTCGTGCCCTTGGCGCAGCCCTACGCCAACAATGGCTGGTGGGTGACCCACAGCCTCACGACCACGGCCGTTAAAACCGGGTATCGCTCAGAAACCCTGACTCTGTTCCTCGCCGATCGGATGCTGCAGCTGCGGGGCGATTCGCTGATCGGTTCCGCCAAGGCCGCGAGTCTCAGCATCGAGGTCTACCAGGGGGATGCGCCGGTGGCGGGAGCTACGGTCGTGGTCACGGGAAAGGACAACTGGCAGACCCAGGCCTCGACGCCCGCCAACGGTTGGGTGCAGTGCGCCGTCGGCAGCGAACACTTCATTCCATTCAACGGGACCACGTCCATCGGCAATGGCTGTTACGCCTCGGCGTACGTGCTCGTGGATGCCAGCAAAGCGGGCTATCATCCCGCAGCGCAGAAGACCGTCTACATCGGCTTCGCACTGCCGGACAACCCCGTGTACCAGGCCATACGCGAGAGATTCGAGAAATGGTGGCTCTGGTCCCTGGAGCTGAGCACCGCCATCGATCGCGGTGATCCCTTCGATTCAAGGGTGGTCAGCGCCTTGCCGGATGTGCTGGTTTCCGTCTCCGCCTTCAGGGACGCCCTGGTTTGGGAAGCGGATCCTTCCGCGCTGCCCGTGCTCTCGCTGGGCGAGATGCTCGGTGTCACGAGCGAAGTCGAGGGTGGCCTCGTGGGACGCATCGAATCCCTGGGCAGGATGCTGGAAAAGCAGCTCGTCCCCGTGAAGGAGGCGGCGGGTAAGCTGCGTCCACACGCCGAAATCCATCGAACAGCAGGACGGATCCGACCGATTGCGATGAAGGAGTCTTGGCCGGCACCGGCCATCGCCACCCGCTGGAGAGAGCGGAGCGATCGGCTGCTGGCCACCGCTGAGGTCACGGCCCGGCTTCGGCCATCGGCCGCAAACCTGCCTGACCGCTGCCGCGGACTCCTCGGTCTGTTCGCCAAGATATCCGCGCTCGAGCGGCTGCCCTCGCGCTTCCTGCCGATCGCAGAACTCCTGGGGATGGCGCGCCATATCTCCAGCGAGTCGCCGGCAAACCGGGTCGAGGAACTGCTCGTGATCGCCCAGAAGAATATTGATGCCCTCTCCGCGAATGAGAAACAGCAGATCCGGCGCTAGCTTCGGCCTCCCGCAAGGTCCTCGCGCCGGGGGGCGATTCCGCCTATCCATCTTCGGGTTATTCGCAGCCATTGAGTCCGTGGCGGTGCTTCTGTGTCTCTCGTTCTACCTGCATTTGAAAGGCATCCACCCCAACGGACGCGCGCTCATCGGCTTCCTGTTGGTCGTTCCAATCGTCATCGTTGCTTCCCGGGGAGTCGGCCTCATTCGTCATTGGAAGGAGCTGCCCGGCCAGCGGGTGCAGCTCATCGCGAGGGTCGGGTTTCATTTCCATGGCGGCCTGATCGGCGGCATCGCCGCTGGCACTCTGGCTGCCTTGCTCATGGGCGTCGATGCCTTGGTCCTCTTCGACGGAGCTGCGTGGGGCCTCCTGCTCGGACAGAGCATCGGCCGACTCGGCTGCCTTCACAACGGGTGCTGTTATGGCAAACCGTCCAAGTCCCGATGGAGTATTGTGTACCGCGACTATCGCACTCGGGTCCTGCGAGTGCACCCCGAGTTGCACGGAATTAGACTGCATCCAGCTCCACTCTACGATGCAATCCTGAGTCTGGCCGGCTTCATGGTGGCATCGATATGGGTGACGAGACCCATCGCGCCGGGAATCCTGGCGGGTGCGATTCTCACGTTTCTGGGCTGCAGCCGCGTGTTCCTGGAGGATTTCCGTTATGACATCCACGAAGGCGGCAAGCGCGATTGGACCACCGCGATCCTCGCTTGGATCTCAGTCGTCGCGGGAGGCTTGTTACTGACGAGTCGGCTGCTGCAGCAGGGACCATCCTTGCCCACCAGGCATCCGATGGGCCTTGATTCCTTCGCCAGCTCCGTGGCTGTCCACGCCAGTTGGTTGCTGCCTCTATGCACATTCACCTTTCTGACAGCCCTCCTTGCCTTTGGCGTCCGGCTGCGCCGGTCAATCCGCCGGGAATGACCAGCCCTCACCCATTCGGCGGGCCTCTGCGACCGCTTGGCCTCTGGAAATCTCCGGACCGCCACCGGGTTCATACCGCCAGTCATCGCGCAGTCGCGGAGCCCAGCAAGCGCGTCTAGAATGAAACCATCACGCACAAGGAGCCACCATGCTCGCATGGATTTTCGACAATCCTGGATCGGCAGTGATGCTGGCGATCGGGGCCATCGCATTTCTGATCCTGCTTTCCAAGACCTTCCGCTATATTCCGAACACGCGGGTGGGCATCGTCGAGAAGCTCTTCGCTCCCAAGAAGGGATCCGTGGAAAAAGGCTTCATCGCCCTGAACGGCGAGGCGGGCTTCCAGCCGGAAGTGCTGCGCGGTGGCTGGCATCTGCTTTGGCCCTTCGTCTATCGCATCCACCGCATGCCCCTGGTGACCATTCCCCAGGGCAAGATCGGCTATGTGTTCGCCCGTGATGGTCACGACCTTCCCCCCACGCAGACCCTCGCTTGCAACGTGACCGCCAATGATTTCACCGATACCCGCGCCTTCCTTATGAATGGCGGCACCAAAGGCCCGCAGCGCATGATCCTGCGCGAAGGCACCTACGCCATCAACCTGGTGCAGTTCGTGATCCTCACCGAAGACCAAATGTACTACCTGCCCACGGATGCCTCTAACCTGGAGACCTTCCAGAAGATGAGCGCCATCATCGCCGAACGCGGCGGCTGGCGGCCCATCATCATCCGCGGCACCGACGACGCCGTGGGCATCGCCACGGTCCATGACGGTCCCAGCCTGCCCTCGGGCGAGATCATCGCGCCCACCGTGGGCGAGGATCCAACCAAGGCGGATACCTACCACAACAATTTCCAGGACGCCGACAAGTTCCTGCGGGCCGGTGGTCTCCGGGGCCGCCAGTACCAGGTGCTGGTGGAAGGCACGTACTATATCAACCGCCTCTTCGCCACCGTCGAGCCCATTCCCAAGACCGTCGTGGAGGTGGGCACCGTGGGCGTCGTGGTGAGCTACACGGGCGAGAAGGGCACGGACATCAGCGGCGCCGACTATCGGCACGGCGAGTTGGTGGCCAGGGGCCAGCGCGGTGTCTGGAGTGAACCCTTACTCCCCGGCAAGTACGCCTTCAATACCTACGCCGGCAAGGTGGCCATGGTGCCCACCACCAACTTCATCCTGAAGTGGACCCGCGGCGAGGTCGGAAGCCACAAGTTCGACGAGAACCTCACCGAAGTGAGCCTCATCACCAAGGATGCCTTCGAGCCCAACCTGCCGCTTTCCGTGGTGGTTCACATCGACTACCGCAAAGCGCCCCTCGTCATCCAGCGCTTCGGCGATATCAAGAAGCTGGTGGAACAGACCCTGGATCCGATGGTGTCGGCCTACTTCAAGAACATCGGCCAGACCCGCACCCTCATCCAGCTCATCCAGGACCGCAGTGCCATCCAGCTGCAGTCGAGTCAGGAGATGAAGGAGAAGTTCGCCCTCTACAACCTGGAGCTGCAGGAAGTCCTCATCGGCACGCCCACCAGCGGCGCCCCCGGTGGACAGATCGAACAGATCCTCATCCAGCTCCGCAGCCGCCAGATCGCCAACGAGCAGGTGGAAACCTACGAGCGCCAGCAGAGCGCGGCCGTGAAGGAACGGGAACTGCGCGAAGCCGAAGCCCGCGCCAAGCAGCAGACCCTGCTCACGGAATCGGAAATCAGCATTTCCGTGCAGAGCAACCAGGGCAAGGCCGATCTTGCCAAAGCCCAGCAGCAGGCCAGCCAGATCCAGACCCTCGCTTCCGCCGAGGCCGAGAAGGTGCGCCTCATGGGCGAAGGCGAGGCCAAGCGGATCAAGGTCATGGCCGAGGCCCAGGCCGAGCAGGCCGCCCGCGTGGGCGTGGCCCAGGCCCTCGCCATTGAAGAACAGGTCCGCGCCTACGGCGGTCCGCAGTTCCAGCTGGTGCAGCAGGTCATGAGCCGCTTCGCGGAAGCCGTGGAGAAATCCCAGGTGGACGTGGTGCCCAAGATCAACATGGCCAGTGGCGCCCAGGGCGGTGGCAACCTCATCGAGACCCTGCTGGGCGTGCTCATGAGCGAGCGCGTCGGCCAGATGGTGGGCGTGGCGCCCACCTCGCCCCGGGATCCCATGGCGGAACAGCTCCGCAATGACATCAAGAACAAGATCATGGGCAGCGGCCTCAAAAGCTGAGCGTCCCTGATTAGAATGAAAGCGCCGGAGTTGATCCGGCGCTTTTCCTTTGCAGGCGTGAAGATGACCGAATCCGCTGAAGCCCTTTGGCGCCGCTATCTCGAAAGCCTGGGTGAGAGTGAGGACACCACATCGAGGACGTACACCGCCTGGCATTTCTGCGACAACGAAAAGGACGCCGATGAATTGGCGGAACTCGTGTGTGCAGGCCAGAAACGGGCTACGGCCAGTGCCTTGTGGGTCTACGAGCGAGAAAAGCAGCCTCTCCCGCAGATGGGTGATCTCAGTGTGATCCTGGACTGGAAAGGCGAGGCACGTTGCATCATCCAGACGACGCGCATCGATATCCTCCCCTTCGATGAGGTCTCCACCGAGTTCGCCTGGACGGAAGGAGAAGGGGACCGCTCATTGGCCCACTGGCGAGAAGGCCATCAGCGCTACTTCACGAGGGAACTGGAAGGCATAGGAATGGCCTTCGCTCAGCACATACCGGTAGTTTGCGAGCGCTTCGAAGTCGTGCTCCTCGCTTGATGCTGGACCGCGAATCCCGAATCAGGAAAAGCATCCCATTCGCACAAGTGCGGAGCACTTTTCGCATCTTTCGCGGTTCGAATTTCAGAACGCAGTCTCAGATCATCGGCCGATCGCCTTCCCAGGTGATCAGCATCCGTTCCACCAGGGGCTCCATGCGCGCTAGGGCCTCGTCCACATCCCTTTCCGTGAGATCCCGGTGCGTGATGAATCTGAGGGCACTGCCCACGGGAAGCACCCGCACGCCTGCATCTTCCAGGGATTGCCTGGCGAGGTTCGCATCCACCACGGGGGCGAGCACGATGTTCGTCTCAGGCAGTTCCACGTTGAGGCCGAAGCTGCGAAGGCCCTCCGCGAGGCGTTTCGCCTTATTGTGATCTTCGGAAATCCGTGGCAGGTAATCCAGTGCCACGAGGCCCGCTGCGGCGACCACACCGCCTTGGCGTACGCCTCCGCCCAGCATCTTGCGGGTTCTGCGGGCGGCCTGGATGAAGTCCTTCGAGCCCGCGAGCACGGAGCCCATGGGTGCGCCGAGGCCCTTGCTGAGGCAGACACTCACGGAATCCGCGCCGGAGGCGAGAGCGGGCAGCGACTCGTCGAGGGCGGCAGCTGCATGCCAGAGCCGCGCGCCGTCCAGATGCACCTTGAGGCCGCGCTCGTGGGCGATGTCCGTGAGCTCCCGTGTCTCCTGGGTCGACAGGCAGATGCCACCGGCAAAGTTGTGCGTGTTTTCCAGGCAGAGCAGGGATGTGCGCAGAACGTAATAGGGACCGGCGCTGCCGATGGCCTTCCAGAGCTGCAGGGGCGAGCAGATGCCCGGGCCCACGTCCCAGCTCAAAGCTTCGGGCATGCCGCCCGCGAGCCAGGCTCCCGTGCCGAGCTCAGCGCTGAGCACGTGAGCCTGGGCGGGCGCCAGGAACCGGTCTCCCCGCTGCAGGTGCAGCATCAGCGCGATGAGGTTGGCCATGCAGCCCGTGGGTGTCCAGAGTCCCGCCTCTTTGCCCAGGAGCTCCGCCACCCGGCGTTCCAGGGCGTCCATGGTGGGATCACGTTCGAGCACATCGTCGCCGACGGTTGCGGCGGCCATGGCGGCACGCATTTCCGGGGAGGGTTTCGTGACGGTGTCGGATCGGAAATCGAGCTGTCGCATGGGGAGCCCCCGGAAACCCGGCCTGCATTGGGTGCTACATGGTACGCCCGCCCGCCATCGGCGCGTCAAATCAAAGACGGACCTCGCTTGGCTTGGGGCGGTTTCCGCTGATAGATCTCCAGCGGATCCGTCGGCTGGCCGGGAAAGGCGAAGGGAATGTAGTTGATGAAGAGGGAGAACAGTTCCGCCTGGGAGCTGATGTCCAGCTTTCGGTAGATGTTCTTGCAGTGAATCTTGATCGTGCCTTGCGTCGTGGAAAGACGTTCTGCTGTCATTCCGGCAGAGTAGCCCCGGAGCATGTAGAACAGCACTTGCCGCTCACGCTGGGTCAGGAGGGAGCTGGCGAAGTGTTCGATGGTGCTCTGAACCCTGCTGTGGTTGGGATCCACGGCTTCCTTTTGCGACGTTGAAGTGGTCAGTTGATGGTGCTTGTCCGATGCGGAAAAGATCAACGGCAGCACCAGATGGAGGGCAGCGAGATCCTCTCGGCGGAAGGCCGGGTTCCGCGTCCCGCGCTCCAGGAAGAAGAGGAGAGCGGAGGAACTATCGAGCCTCCACATGATGTCGATCTCGTCCGAGAGCCCGATGCGGGAATAGAACTGGTAGTAGTAATCGCTTTCCGTGAAGTTGTCCGACGCCACTTCGCGCAGCCAGAACGCCCCGTTGGGGATGCCCTGCAGAAACATGTGGTAGAGCGGATCCAGCGCGTAGGGTCCCGTGAGGTAGTAGTCCCTGCTGGCGAATCTTCCCATCGACTACTCCGACGGCTTCCGGCGGCTCCTCTCGAACCGGGGCTTTGTGCTGATCCAGGCCCAGCGCTTCCCCGTGGTGGGCAAGATCACCATGAACACTTTCATGGTGGTGGATGTGACGGGCCATCCCGAAATCAAGTTTGGCGACGAAGCGGTCCTCTTCGGCAAGCGGGGCAAGGAGGAGATCGGCGTGGACGAGTTCTCCAAGCATTCCGACTGCCCGAGTTGGGACGAAATGTACACCAGCATCGGCAATCAGAATCCCAAAGTGCTGGTCAACTGAGATCGTTTACCAAAGCGGAATGACACGTTTTTCTTTTATCCCCTTTATCCCTTCCATCCCTGTTAAAAAGCTCTAATAGATGGATTAACAGGGATGAAGGGGATATGGCCGTACGATCATCGATCATCCTCGAATTCATGATTCCTATTCCTTCTCTGGCACACTGGATCTTTCCGCTGGAATTTGGATGGCAATGCCCGACCGTGACAGAGATATCAGGATTGCGCCGTTGATTCAGGTGCGCTCATGATCCAGCTCTCGGACGTCAACAAGGCCTTCCGCGTGAAGGACCGGAAGACGCGGGCCTGGAAGCGCATCGAAGCCGTGAAATCACTCTCCTTCCAGGTCCGCGCGGGTGAGATCTACGGCCTGCTCGGCCCCAATGGCGCGGGCAAGTCCACGACCTTGCGCATGATCGTGGGGCTCATGAAACCCGATTCGGGCTCCATCAGAATCTGCGATCTCGATACCCAGGAGAAGCCCGAGCCGTGCCGCTCCCTGGTGGGCTATCTCTCCACGGATATCAGCGTCTACACGCGCTTCACGCCGCGGGAACTGCTGCGGATTTTCGGGGAATTCCAAGGGCTGGATCCCCGGGTGGCCGAACGCCGCGGGATGGGGCTGTTGGAGAAACTGCAGCTCAAGGATTTCGCGGATATCCGCATGGAGGGCTTCTCCTCGGGCCAGAAGCAGAAGGTCTCCATCGCCAGGGCTCTGCTGCACGATCCGGTGGCGGTGATCTTCGACGAGCCCACCACGGGCCTCGATGTCTTCACGGCCAAGACCGTGCTGGACCTGCTGCGAATACTGAAATCCGAAGGCCGCGCGGTGATTGTTTCCACGCACTTGATGCCCATGGTGGAGGAGATCTGCGACCGCGTGGGCATCATCTTCGGCGGTGAACTGCACGGCGACGCCCCTCCAGCGGAGATGCTGGAACGCTGGAAGGTCCACAGCCTCGAGGAGGTCTTCTTCAAGCTGGCGGTCCCATGAAGGGCACGCTGCTCATCTGCAAGAAGGAATTCCTGGAACTGTCCAAGGACAGACGGACCCTCTTCTTCTCCTTCGTGCTGCCGATCCTGCTCTATCCCGTGGTCTTCTTCATCATGGCTAGCCTGGGCCGCAATGATCAGACCCAGCGCGAGGGCCAGCCCAGCCGCGTACAGATCGTGGATCCATCCCAGATCGTGGAACCCTGGCTGAAGTCCGATCCCAAGCTCTTCGAATGCAGCGATGGGAGGCCCGCGAATCTGCAGCAGGCCTTCAAGGATCACACCCTGGACCTCGCCATCGAAGTGGAAGCTTCCGCCGGGGCCAGGGTGAAACGCCAGGAACCCTACCGCATCCGCGTGTGGCTGGATGAGAGCGAGCCCGCCAGCGAACTGGCGCTGCAACGGATGCGTGATGCGGTGAAGGAACTGGACAAGCGGCAAGTATCCGAGCGGCTCGGCGCACTGGGCGCGTCCTTGCAGATCATCGAACCCAGCAGGATCCTCACGGAGAATGTGGCAGATCCCGGCCTCGCGCTGGGCAAGCTCCTGGGTTCATTTCTTCCCTACATCCTGATGCTGATGATGTTCCAGGGCGCCATGCAGCACGGCATCTACGTCACCGCGGGAGAGAAGGAGCGGGGAACCCTGCAGAGCCTGCTGGCCACGAGCCTGCCGCGCAGCCAGATCATCTGGGGGAAACTGATCTACATCTTCTGCATGGGCCTCATCGCCGCCGTTCTGAACTTGCTGAGCATGGGCATCTCCCTGGGGTTGGTGCTGGGGAGAGTGGCCGAGCACCCGGCGGGGAGCGCAGGCCTTGCCTCCGCGCATCTGGCGGCCATGACCAGTCCCGTGAATCTTTTGATCTGCTTCCTGCTCTTCGTGCCCCTGGGGCTCCTGTTCACGAGCTTCATTCTGTTCATGGGCATCCGGGCGAAGACCACCGCGGAGGCGGGCACCTCCCTCATGCCGGGGCTGTTCCTGATCATTACCCTCGGCGCCTTCTCCATGGCCCCGGGCATCGAGCGGATGCCGCTCCTGCCCTATGTGCCGGTCCTGAACGTGAGTCTTGCGATCCGCAAACTTTTCGGCCAACAGAGCAGTTTCTTCGAGATCCTGATCGCGTTTTTCATGACCGCGGGCCTGGCGATCCTCATGACCTGGATCGCCACACGGCTTCTGGACCGGGAGTCGGCGATCTTCAAGCAGGGATGACCCCTGCGACGGACTTGGATTTCTGCGCTATAGTGGGGTTTCAGTTACATCCTGAGGACAAGCATGCCAACCAAAACGAAGACAGCCGGATCTGAACCTTCCAGCACTGCGACTTCGCTGGAGGCCATGTTTTCCGAAGCTCTCGCACTGGTGGACAAGAAGGATTTCAAGAAGGCCACCGAGGCACTGGAGGCGCTCCAGGCGGAGGCGAGCCGTCAGGGCCAGGTGGGCATGGCCCGTTCCGCCAGGAATTACCTCCTTGCCATCAAGGCTCAATCCGAGAAGAAACCGGAAGAACCCTCACGTCCCGAGCTGGCGGCTCAGCTCGCGCTGAATCGCGGCAAAGCGGACGAGGCCCTGGCGGTGCTGGAGCCGGCGCTGAAGGCGAAGCCCGATGACGCAAAGCTGCTCTATCTCAAGGCCAGCGCCTACGCCCAGAAGGATGAGGCCGAGGCCGCCGCCGAGTCCTTGAAGAAGGCGGTGTCGCTGAACCAGGATTTCCGTCACCAGTTCCGCATGGAGCGCGACTTCGATCACGTCCGTTCCTCGGCCGTCTTCATCTCCCTCGGCTTGGACTAGGGCTCAGTGAAGGGCCAGCGCGGACTCCACTCCGATCAGCCGCTGAAGGTCGTGGCCATCGGAGGGGGCACGGGTCTCGCTGCGCTCCTGCGGGCTTTGAAGAACGAGGCCGGCCGCAGCCGCGACCCATGGAAGCTCACGGGTGTCGTGACGGTTTCGGACAACGGAGGTTCCTCGGGCAGGCTCCGCGCTGAGCTGGGAGGAATCCCGCCCGGTGATCTGAGGAACTGCCTATCCGCGCTCACGCAAGAGGAATCCGTTCTCTCCGACATGCTGAACTATCGCTTCAAGGGCGAAGGGAACATGGCCGGGCACTCCCTTGGCAACCTCATGCTGCTCGCCATGGCGGATATCACCGGCGACTGGGTGCGCGCCATCCGCCAGCTCTCGGGCGTGCTGGTGACCGTGGGCAGGCTGTATCCGTCGACGGTCGTGCCTGTGACCCTTTGCGCGGAAGACTTCGATGGAACCAGGTACGTCGGCGAGACCTCGGTCAATTCCTGCAAACCTCCCGTCTCGCGCATATGGCTGGAGCCCCTCGACGCGGAGCCATTGCCGGAAGCGCTGCTGGCCATCATGCAGGCGGACCTCATCCTGCTGGCCCCGGGCAGCCTCTACACCTCCACCGTCGCGAACCTGCTCATCCCCGAATTGAGGATGACCATCGCCCGCACCGAGGCACCCGTGGTCTACGTCGCGAACCTGATGACGGAACCGGGCGAGAGCTCGGGCCTGGACCTGGAAACTCATGTGGCCACGCTGCAGGCCTTCGGGTGTTTCCCCATCCACGCCGTTCTGGCCAACAGTGCCCCCCTGGCGGAACCCGTCCTCCGTCGGTACCTGGACGAAGGGGGCTCCCCCTTGAGTTCCACGCAACCGCTACTGTGTGGGGTACCTGTATTTTCACAGCCCTTGCTTGACCCCGAAGCGCAACTGGCGAGACATCATCCAACCTTGTTGAACCAAGCTCTGAGAGAAGTCATCGAATCCTTATAGTTCGGCTCCCTCGCCGTCACGCCAAGACAACTTGACCAGTCAAGCCGTTCACCGGCATAAGGAGCCGCAGCAAAATCAACTGAACTGCAATTTTTATTTTGACGCGGCTCCTAACTTTCCGAAGAGTAGGAAGGATGCCCTTGATCAGCAGGGCGAGGAATGGCTACGATTCGCCAAGTGAAGACTTCTGGAGGGAACAAACAGGCATGGGTTTGATGGGTGATCTGACCACGATGGGACTGGAAGACATCTTCCAGTGGCTGGCCGTGGGCAAGAAAACCGGCGTCCTCGAACTCAAGGGATTTCTCCACACCAAGCGGGTCTTCTTCCACGACGGCAAGGTCACCAGCGTCTGGTCCTCGGACCCCCGCGAATACCTGGGTCAGTATCTCCTCGCCTACAACCGCATCAACGAAGAGCAGTTGCGGGAAGCCCTGGCCTCCCAGGAAGACGAGAACCAGCTCCTGGGCCGCATCCTCGTCAACCGCCAGCTCATCACGGAGACCGAGATCCGGCGCATCGTGCAGTTGAAGGTGGAGGAATCCATCTACGACACCTTCCTGTGGGACATCGGCTCCTTCGAGTTCCACGATGGCCAGACGCCTCCCCAGAAGACCATGCTGTTGAGCCTGGATGTCACGGGCATCGTGCTGGAAGGCGCCCGGCGCGTGGACGAGTGGAAGCTGATCCGGAGCGTCATCAAGGGCGGCGATGCGGTACTGGTGGCCGTTTCCGAAGCCATCGCCGAGATGCTGCCCCTGGCCCCCGAAGATGCGGATCTATTGGGACGGTTGGACGGACACAAGACCATCGATCAAGTGGTCATCGAGATGCGCGCCCCGGAATTCAAGGTGCACAAGCTGGTCTTCGACCTCCATGAAAAGGGCATGGTGCGCATCATCCGCCCCGGCGGCAAGCTGGGCGACCGTTCCAGCTTGCAGCTCCAGCGGGCGCGGCAACTGGTGGAAAAGCAGAAGCTCCAGGAAGCCCAGGAAGAGCTGCGGCTCATCCTCCATGATCAGCCCAAGCTCCAGGAAGCCACCCGCATGCTCGAAGTGGTGGAGCACCTGCTGGAGGAAGTGACCCTGGATGAGTCCCTGATTCCCGAGCTGGCAGTGAGCATCGAAGAGCTCATGCAGGCCCAGTTGGGCCCTAATGAAGCGTTCCTCGCCACCCGCGTGAACTCCGTCTGGAGCATCAAGGACATCATCTCCATCTCGCCTTTTCCCCACGACGAGTGCATGGCCATCTTTGCCAAACTGCTCAAGCGTGGGATTCTCAAGGCACAGAAACCCCACGCAGGAGGAGCCCAGCCCGGTCTGCGGCGTTGAGAGCCTCCTGAATCACGGAGGAACTCACATGCGCATGCTCGTTATCTGCACCTTGGCCGCATGGTTCGGTATCGCTCCGGCGATGGCGGCGCCCAAGGTGAAACCCCCCACGGTTGCGCAGCTCAAGACCCAGATCAAACAACTCACCCAGGAACGGGACGACCTGAAGGACCGGCTCAAGGCCACGGAAGAACTGCAGCAGGACCTTGCCGCAGCCCAGAAGAGCCGGGACCTGGCACGGCAGAACGGCGATGCACTGCAGAAGCAACTGGACGAGCTCAAGGCCTCCTTGGCGGAAAACCAGAGCGGCTCGGACGCCATCCTCAAGGAACTCCAGCAGGCCAAGGCCGATCTGGCCGCTTGCACCGTTGAGAAGGAAACCCTCCAGAAGAGTCTGGATGAAGCCACGGCCAAGGCCAATGCCCCGGCCGATCACCCGGTCGAACTGCCGGACATCATCCCCGCCCGCGCCCTGAACCTCAACCGCGTGACGCCCAGCGTCCGGAACGTGAGCCGGGGCGTGGTGGTCGTCAACGTGCTCATCAACGAGAGCGGTGAAGTGCTCAACACCAAGCTCATCCAAGGCCTGCCCGGGAATGATATCGATGTGCAGAAGGCCAACGAGGCCTGCCTGGAAGCTGCCAAGCGCATTGTCTTCGACCCAGCCCGCTCCGCCGATGGCAAGACCAAGCTGAGGGTCTGGCAGGCCGTGGGCTTCCTGGTGAATTGATCCAAAGGCGACCTTTTCTATTGCGAGTCCTTATCATGGTCCCGGCTGGATCGATCTCCGGACGTGTTCGAGAAAAGTCCTTTCGGCGTTTCCCAATTGCCTTCGCGGGTTCCACACGAGATGGGTGGCGAACTGGATCTCAGGGCCCTCCCAAGGGAGGGAAATGAGCCTTCCGGCGCGCAGCTCTTCCTCCACCGCCATCCGGGGCAAGGGCGCGATGCCGAGCCCCGCTTCAACACAACGCTTGATGGTCTCGACGCTCTGGAATTCCAGGCTCTGGCCAGGGTGCGCATCGGCGGCGATGAGCTGCCGCTCGAACTGATTGCGGTAGCTGCAGCCGAGGGCCTTGAGCAGCACCGACTCTCTCAGGAGGTCGTGGGCCGAGACACTTCGCGCCTTGGCCAGCCGGTGCGAAGGCGAGGCCAGGATCAGGATTTGTTCGTCCCTCAGCTTCTCCACGGCTAGCGTTTTGGAAGGAAAGGATTCCTCCAGGATGAAGGCCAGATCCACGACTCCTTCGAGCACCTGACGCTTGAAATCCCGGACGAAGCCGGGAAAGAACTGCAGGCGCACATTGGGACATTGCTCCCTGAAGCCCATGAGGACGGGAGGCAGGAGATAGGTGCAGACCGTTTCCGGGGCCGTGAAGCGCAGGGTGCCGACACCCGCTCCATCCTCGGCCGAGAACGACTTGGCTTCCTCGACCAGGGCGAGGATGCGCTCCGCGTAGACCAGTAAACTCTCGCAGGGCTTGGCGAGCTCCAGGTGGTTCCCGACCCGGTTGAAGAGCAGGTAACCCAGGGACTCCTCCAGGTTCTTGATCTGGGTCGTCACGCTGGACTGAGCGTAGCCCAGGGATTCGGCTGCCCGGCTGAAGCTCAGCATGCGTGCGGCGGTGCTGAACGTGGACAGGGTGCGGATTTCCATGGGACTAACCTCCGCCTTGCCTCCAATCCCTTTGCGCTCAACGCGACTCCCTCCGATTACATGGACGCGCCCCCAGTAGCAAACAATTCGATTCCAGATATCAAAACGATTCGCTTGTTCGATCCTCGATCCCGGATGACATTGGGATCATGGGCTGGGCTCTCTCGAAGCCCCGGTCTGAAAGAATCAAAGTTGGTGAATGAAATCTGGAGGCTGATCATGCAGACCATTTCGATCGACGGCTTTTCCCTCACGCCGGAACTGGTTCTCCGGGTTGCCAGGCCTGAGCAGCCGGTGCAGGTGGTTCTGGCGCCCAGCGCGCGCAAGGCCCTGCAGGAGACTAGCGCGTTCATCGAGCGGACCTGGATGCACGACGAGGCGCCCCTCATGTACGGCTTCAACACAGGCGTGGGCCTGCTCAAGGACACCCGCGTAAAGGTCGAGCACATCGACCTCTTCCAGACCCAGCTTATCAATGCCCATGCGGCCGGGCTCGGCGAGCCCTTTCCCGAGGATGTCTGCCGGGCGGTGATGCTCCTGCGGGCGAACGCTTTGGCGAGCAATTTTTCCGGGGCCAGCGCCGACCTGCTGGATCGCCTGTTGGCATTCCTGAATGCCGGAATCCACCCGGTCATGCCGCAGAAGGGTTCGGTGGGAGCTTCTGGTGATCTCGCGCCCCTGGCCTATCTGGGAGCGGCCCTGGTGGGCTTCGAGGAGGCCGAGGTGATCTACCAGGGGCGGCGCATGTCCGCCCCCGAGGCGATCCGGGCGGCGGGCCTCTCCCCCGTCGTTTTCGAACAGAAGGCCAAGGAAGCCTCGGCCATGATCAACGGATCTACGGTCTCCCTGGGGGTCGCTGTACTGTCCGCCTGGGATGCGCGCCACCTGCTGATGGACGCCTGCATTTCACTGGGGTTGACCCTCGAGGCCTTGCGGGCGGATCGCACGGCCTTCGATTCCCGTGTCCACAAGGCTCGCCCCCACAGAGGCCAGATCAAGACTGCGGATATCATTCGCAGGCTGCTCGAGGGTTCCACTCGCACCAGCCACGAGGCCCGCGCCGTCAAGCTGCCGGAGGAGCTCCGGCGCGCGGACCTGCCCTACACGCCCCGCATCCAGGACGTCTATTCCCTGCGCTGCTCGCCCCAGGTCTACGGCCCGGTCTTCGATGCCCTCGACCACATCGATGGCATCCTGGCGACGGAAATGAACTCCGCCACGGACAACCCGCTGATCTTTCCGAAGGAAGAAGGCGGTTTCGAGATCATGTCGGGCGGCAATTTCCACGGCCAGTACCTGGCCCAGGCCATGGACCTGATGGCCATGGCCATCGCTGATCTGGGCAGCATCTGCGAGCGGCGCATCGCGCGGCTCATCGATCCCTCGATGTCCTGGGGCCTGCCCCGCAACCTGATGTCCGGCGTTCCCGGCGTCAACACCGGCTACACGGTGGTGCAGTGTTCCATGAGCGCCCTCGTGATGGAGAACCGCACCCTCTGCATGCCCGGCAGCGTGGACAGCATCCCCGCCAAGGGCAACAGCGAGGACCACGTCTCCAACTCCACCTGGTGCGCCCGCAAGGCGTCCACGGTGATCGCCAATGTGCAGTACATCGTCGGCGTGGAGATGCTGCTGGCATCCCAGGGCATCACGATGACCGCGGCTCACCTCGAATCTTTCGTGCTCGGCAAGGGCATCCAGGCCGCCTACGACGAAGTGCGCAAACAGATTCCTGCTTGCCTGGAAGGCGACCGCTGGTACCACCGCGACATCGAAGTGGCGCGATCCTTCGTGCTGACCGGGTCTGTGCGGAACGCTGTGGAATCGGTGCTAGGCAAGCTGGGATAGGTAGAGAGCGGACCCTCTAAAGCCCTTTCATCGCCAGGTTTGCAGCCTTACCCCCCATGACCACTCCATGGGTGGCCCAGGATCTGTTTGACCAAATCGGAACGGGGCCGTGAAGAAGCTTCTGGGTCGCAGGTCGCTGGGACCCAACTGGTAAATGGACCTGTCCATGATCATCCACCACTGGGATGTACCACCACACCGCCCCGATCAACATGCTTTACTGGCTTCACTAGGCGCTGCGTCTGGTGCTTGATGAAGGGAAAAACAAGGTCTTTGCTCGCCACCTGGAATGTCGTGCACGCTTGGTCGACGGCTTGCAAGCTCTAGGCCTGAAGATGCTGGTGGAGCCCGCCTCGCGGCTGCCCATGCTCAACTCCGTGGTCATCCCGGAGGGAGTCGATGACGCGAAAGTCCACAGAGCCCTGCGCATCAAACACAACATCGAAATCGGTGGCGGGCTTGGTTCTCTGGCCGGAAAGATCTGGAGGATCGGGACGATGGGGCACACCGCGTGGCCGGAGAATGTCGACCGGATCTTGGCGGCGCTGCGCAGCAAACTCATGCATGGCCAAGAAGCTCTGCTTCGTAGCGCATGATTCGGGTTGGGACTCGTCGAGAATCAGGAAGCGGTTCTCGATTCGTGGGGTCGTGGTGATGAGCACTTCCCTCTGAAGACCAAGCAATATCAATCGACCCGGCAGCAGACCTCGCCCTGGGAATAGGTCTGGCACGCCAGGCGCTGGTTCTGTCTGGCCTTGAGGATCCGCAGAATCCGCGCTTCGACGGTTCCCACCGGGGAGAGCTGGTCCTGGCCCTCTTCGACGGTGACGAGGCAGGTCCCACAGCGGGCGTGGCCCCTGCAGCGCTGGGTGAGGGCGATCCCGGCCTTGTTGGCTGCCACCAGCAGGCTGTTCTCCTTCCCCAGTTCCACTTCCACCGCGACCTTGCCCCTGAATGTGACCTTGTACATGCATCCTCGCGAAGCCGGCCTGCTGGCCGCACCTGTCAGTCTAGTGTAGCCCGCTGGAAATACGTGAATCATCCCTAGCTCTTTACCAGGGCTACACGTGGCAGGGGTCTGGAGGCACGGCAGTGCCCCCAGGGGGTGACAGGCCGTGGAGGCGCTGCCTCTGCGGCCGCCAGAGGGGCCTCGCCCCGATGGAGATGCACCCCGCCCGACCACTCAACGTTCGATGTAATCGACCCAGGCGGGGTGCATCAGGCCATGAATATGTAAACCCCAAACGATCGGGTAAACTGGTGAGTATGTGGCACACCGAGCACACCCTTGAGACCACCACGGAGCCGGAGGCCATCTGGCGCCGCTACGAGGACGTCTGTGGCTGGCCGGACTGGGACGAGGGTCTGGAATGGGCGCGGCTGCTGGGTCCACTCAAGGTGGGCAGCGCGGGCAGCCTGAAGCGCAAGGGCGGGCTCCGTCAGCGATTCATGGTGGTGGAGGTCAATGAGGGCCGGGGATTCACGTGCATCGGCCGGAAGCTGCTGACCCACATGCGCCTCGTCCACAGCGTCGAGCCCAGTTCCCTGGGCAGCCGCGTCACCCACCGGGTGGAAGTGCAGGGTCCCATGGCCTGGTGGCTGCAGCTCACCATGGCCCGCCGGATCCGCCAGACCTTGGCCCCCGCCGTACGGAAACTGGCACGCATCGCCGGAAGACACTGAATTGGCGGATGCGCAATCGACACCTGAAGTCGTGGTCCAGCGGCAGCTGGAGGCCTACAACCGTCACGACCTGGACGCCTTCTTGGCCTGCTACGGCGAGGACGCCCGGGTCTACCGGATCCCGAATCCAGACCCAACGCTTGCGGGCCGTATTCGGATCGGGGTGCACTATGCGGCCCATCGGTTCAATGTCCCTGAGTTGCGCGCCGAAATCCTGAGCCGGATGAAGCTCGGCAACAAGGTCATCGATCACGAACGGGTGACTGGTCTTCCCGATAGTCCGGTGGAAGTGGTTGCCATCTATGAAGTCGTGGATGGCCTGATCCAGAACGTCTGGTTCGTCCAGCCCCACTGATTCCGTATCCGGAGCCGATCATGAAGTCCATCCGAAGCGCGATGCTGACCTCGATTCTTCTTGTGGGCACGGTCATCGCCCCAAGTTTCGCCCAGGAAATCCAGGCCAAGCCCCAGCCCTGCGACACCTGCTTGCCGGGCATCATCAACTTCGCCAAGGTGTCCGATGCGCTATGGCGCGGCGCCCAGCCCACGGTGGAGGGTTTCCAGAACCTGGAGAAGATGGGCGTGAAGACCATCGTGAGCTTCCGCCACGACCACGACGATCTGGCCCTGATGAAGGGCACCCACCTGAAGTACCTGCGGATCTCCTCCCGCGCCTATCGTCCGACCAAAGCGAACGTGACCCACTTCCTCAAAGTGATGGAAGATCCGGCCAACTGGCCCGTCTTCGTCCATTGCGCCCAGGGCCGCGACCGCACAGGCTACAACACGGCGGCCTACCGCATGGTTTACCAGGGCTGGCAGGCCGAAGATGCGATCCAGGAAATGCACACCTTCCACTTCAACCGCATCTGGTTCTGGGATCCCCACTTCGTCCGGGAGTTGAATTCGGGAGAACTCAAGGAACGGCTGAAGACGGAGCCGCAGCCTGTGTTCCAGAGCCCCGCGCCGTGACATCCAGTCGCAGGATTCTCTTCGTCAGCCTGACCGTGGTTCTGGGGATGATCGCCCTGGCAGGGGGCGGCGCGCTCGCTTACTATCTGCGCCACAAAGCCACGGAAGTCAGCGCCGATGCCGGAGCGGATGTCTCCGAGGCCGATGCCGGTCCCGTGGGCCAGGTGTTTCCGGGCTTGAAGAGCGAAGAACTCCTGCCCAAGTTCAAGCCATCCATCGAGGGCGTGGATTGGGAACTCATGCTGGCCAAGCCTTTCCAGCAGTCCGGGAAAACCTATGCAGTGGCGGTCTTCGCCACCTACGATCTGGACGACCAGGGCAAACGGGTGGATGCACATGCCAACGGCGCAAACCTCTGCCCGGCCCTCTTCGTGCAGGAATCGAGCGGCGGGTGGCGCTGCCTGGAATTCAAGGACGACTTCACCCGCGCGGGTTCCTGGGGGAACTCGGGGGACGTGGAACTGGTCAGGTTGGGACCCGATCGATGGGGTCTTTCCGTGACCACTGGCTTCACGAATCAGGGCGTGACATCGTCCAGCGCCAGCTACTACGAGTTCGGACGCCTCCCTGAAACGGGTGCCACTCCGACCCTGCAACTCAAGGATGTCCTGGATCTCACCAACTCCCTCGACAATGGCGGCGTGGTTGACGATGGGGACGCGGCCGAGAGTTGGGGAACGAAGACAGCTTTCCTGCCCAAGGTGGTGAACGAGCATTTCGTCATTTCCGTCCAGCCCGATGGTGAGCTACCCGAAGGTAGCGAAGCGCCTGTGGGAACATACGAATTCTCGCCAGCTGCTGGGATCTACAAGAAGCAATAGCGGATTGTCAGCGCCAGGTTGCGAAGGTCTTGCGGAATTCCTGCAACACTTCCTCCGCCGCCCTGAGTCCATGATCCTGGGCCTCTTCGAAGAGGGCAAAGCCTGATAAGTCCGAGTGGGCGAAGTGGATGTTCTGGAAGGGCACTCGCGCTTTTTCGAGTACATCGCTCCACATGAAGTGCGGTCGTGGGCGGATCATGGCGTGGGCCCAGCGCATGACGTCGATGCGCGAGATGCATGATTCGAGATCCGGATGGGCGATGCGCAGATCGTCCAGGATGAAGCGGACGCAATCGCGCCAAGAGACGCTGTAGAGCCGTTCCCAGTCGGAGCGGATATCCGCGCCCGCCAGGGCATGGTAGAAGGTCCAGACCGTGGGGCCGTGATCGCGCAGGCTCTGGTGGGTATCCACTACGTAGCCCAGGCCCTTGCCGTCCCGGATGACGTTGTCCCAGGCCATGGAGAAAAAATGTTCCTTGGGCCGTTCGCGCAGCGTCAGGTTGGACACGATCCAGGAGCTGGGCAGGAATTCCTGGAAGAAGGCTCGGCCCCGGGCGCGGGCCAATTCGGGAATCACGCGGCCCGCCATGATCATGGAGCCCGCGAAGATCACGCGCTTGGCTGCGAAGCCGAGGGCGCACCGCTGGACGGCATCCCAGGCCAGGACCTTCACCTTGCCGTTCTCAGTGGTGATCCGCGTGACGGCGATGCCGGTGCGCACCTGCTCCTTGCAGCGCTCGTAGAGATGATTTACCAGGAAGCCGTTCCCCTCGGGCCAGGTGAGCACCGGGCGGGTCTCTTCCTTCGGATGGGATTTGCGCGCGGCGAAGTAATAGATGCCAGCCCAGGCGCTGGTGGTCTCGGGCCGCGCGCCGTAGTCGTCGCGGCAGGCGTAGTCCATGAGCCAACGGAGCCGCTTGGAGTCGAGGCCTCGCGCGTCGAGCCAGTCCTTGAAACTCATGGTGTCCAGCGCGCGCACCTCTGCGTCATCGGAACCCTTGGAACGGGGCACGGCAAAGGCCCTGTGGCCTTTGGCATCCCGCCAGAGCACCCATCGATCCACTTCGTCGAAGAAGGCCTTGTACTGACGGATGTCCTCGGGGCTTTCTCCGGCATGGAGATACAGGCCTTCCCACCACTGTCCCACGGCGAAGATGCGCTCCTCGGGACTCCGCACCAGGTGCTCCTCACCGAAGATGGGCTCGTCCTTGGCGTCGTAGCCCTCGATGACACCCGCTTCCTCCAGCAGCCGGATCATGGGCACGGTCTCGCGGGTGGGCGCCACCACATAGTGGGCAGCCAGCGGATAGGCGCTGACGCCGTTCCGCCCCGAGCGCGCCGTGCCGCCCACACCGGATTCCAATTCCAGCAGTGTGAAGTCCTCGAAGCCCGCGCCCTTCAAGCGCCAGGCCGCGGAAAGGCCCGCGATGCCGCCGCCTACGATGACCACATCGATGGGTTCGAAGGATGAAGGAGCGGGCAGATCGCCATCCCGCGCGGCATGACCGAGATCGACGGAAGGTCCGATCAGATCGCCGTCGAAGGTGAATTCTACTTTCTGGCTTTTGCAGGCAAGGTCCACGAGGGGAATCGCCGCGGAGGCAGCAAGGAAGGTTCGGCGCTTCACGTCAGGACCACCGGTTCCATTCACGGGGCCCCCTCCGTGATCGCAAGCCAACGGCGCAGCGGGAGCGGGAGCAAAGCACAGTGCGCTTTGCGATCGGGGGGTAGTCCACATGGTTCATGACCAGCGGTTCCATTCTTCTGCGTAGAGGTGCACCAGCACTTGGTTATCCAGGCGGTTCACCTCCACGGGCACGCGGTCCATGTCCTTGGGGAAGACGAACATGGATGCCATGGACTCGTCGGATAGGTGGCGCAGGTTCGGCAGAGTATGTCGTGGAATGTCGAAGGGCGCAGGGCTCGCGAGGACGAAGCCCCAGACGCTGAAGGAAGGCACGGCGAGGTGGTAGGGCCGTGCCTGGAAGCCCGCGGCTTCCACGGTGGCATCGATGCACCAGAAGGACTTCCTCGCCATGAGTGGCGAGGTGCACTGGATGGAGGCAACGCCATCCGGCGCGAGCTGACGCTTCAGCAGTTTGTAGAACCGCGTGGTGAACAGTTTTCCGACGGCGTAGGTGTTGGGATCCGGAAAGTCCACAATGGCGATATCGAAAGGCGGTTCGCCTTTTCGTTCCGCGATCCAAACCATGGCATCCGCGTTGATGACCTTCACGCGCGGGTCCAGCAGGGACCCGCCATTGAGTTCCCGCAGCAGCGGCATCTTCGTGGCCAGCTCTGTCACCAGTGGATCCAAATCCACCAGCACCACCTCCTTCACTTCGGGGTGCTTCAGGATTTCTCTCACGGCCAAGCCATCGCCACCGCCACACACGAGCACGCGCTGAGCGTGGGGTTTCACGGCGAAGGCCGGATGCACGAGGGCTTCGTGGTAACGGTATTCGTCCGCCGACGAGAACTGCAGGTTGCCGTTGAGGAAGAGCTGGAAGCTGCCGCGGCCGCGGGTGAGCACGATGCGCTGGTACGGGGAATCCTTCGCGTAGACGATCTCGTCCGTGAAGATCTCTTCTTCCGCTGCGAGGGTGAAGCGATTCGCGCCGATCACGCCTGCGGCGAGGAATACAAGGACGACGGCGCTGCGGAGGCGCAGCCCGAAGGTCGGCCCGATCTGGGATTGCAGCAGGTACGTGGACCAGAGGCCCACGATGGCGTTCAGCATGCCGAAGGCGAGACTCGTGCGCACAAGGCCCAGCTTGGGCATGAGCAGCAGCGGGAAGAGCAGGGAGGCGGCCAGGGCACCGATGTAGTCGAGGGTCAGGACCTGGGCGATGAGATCCTTGAAGCGCACCTGGTGGCGCAGGATCCGCATGAGCAGCGGGATTTCCAGCCCCACCAGCACGCCGATGGCGACGACGATCCCGTAGAGGGAAGGGCGGAAGGCGTGGGTGCGCGCGAAGGAGAGGAACAGGATCGGCGCGGAAAAGCCGCCCACCAGCGCCACGGCCAGTTCCAGGTCCACGAAGCGTCGGGCGAGTCCCTTGTGGATGTGCTTGGAGAGGTAGGAGCCCAGGCCCATGGCGCTGAGGTAGACGCCGATCACCGTGGAGAACTGCATGACGGAATCGCCCAGCAGGTAGCTGGCCAAGGTGCCCGCCACCAGCTCGTAGACCAGGCCGCAGGCGGCGATGATAAAGACGCTGATGAAGAGGAGGGAGGCTTTCAGGGGCTGGCTGGAGCGCGTGTCCAGGACTTCCAGATCATCCATGGATGGAGGCGGCGATGATCAGGGAGATACCCAGGATCAGGCTTCCCAGGACGATGCCAAGGGCGATGTTCTGGTCCACCTCCATCTCCTTGCGCAGCGAGAAGGGCAGGATCTTCACCATGATCGCCCACACGATGCCGAGGATGGCGAGACCCAGGATGCAGAATATCGAGGCCGTCAACAGCGGCCGCCAGAGCGTGGTCATTAGATCCATCACGTGTCTCCTCTGAATCCGGAAGGGAGAAAATACGGTTTGTGAATCGCGGCTACTTTCCGCCGCGGAAACCGTGGTTGTGCAGGAAGGTTCGGTAGCCGCCGGGAGTCTGCCGGACGCTGGGCGGGAGTTCCATGCGCTGGTGATCGCCGAAGAACTCGTGGCCGAGGAAGGCATTGGTGCCCAGGAATCCGAAGCTTCCCGCCAGGACGAGCAAATAGAAGGTGCGCATCAGTCGTCGTCTCCGGAGGAACTGCTGGAAAACGAGCTCTCCTGCCAGCGGCGGTTCTCGAAGGCCATGGCCCTGATCCAGGCCAGGACGGGAACCACGAGGATGCCGAGGGCCGCGAGAAAACCATAAAGCCATCGCGTGATGCCGCTGCGCAGCTCCACGCTGAAGGTGGAGACCGGCGGGAGCTTGCCGTCCCACACGGGCGCGATACGCAGGACGTACCTGCCTGGAGGAACCGACGAGAGATACACCGTCTCCGAGGTGTTGCCCTCGGTCCAGGCTCCGTCTTCATCAGAGCCGTGGTAGTAGCTGGAGGCCACCTCGAACAGCTCAGTGGCACCCGTGGTCTCGCTCACCAGGGCACCCTCGATGCCGATCCAGTTGTTGTCCACAGGGGCGTTGAGGGTAACGGAGAAATTCTTGTGGCCATCCGCGATCTCGAAGGGTTCCGTGAAGAAGACTGGTTCGAGGGGATTCTCGGGAGCCGCGGCCGGAGGCGGAGTATCCGTTGCAGGGGCGGGTGCTGGCGCTGTTGCTGGCGCCTGACCCTGCGCAAGGGCCTTGAGGGCGGGCACCCGCTCGAAGATGTTGTAATCCTCTTTGTAGAGCAGCTTCTCGCGATGGGTGGCCACTTCCCAGGCCAGTGCGGTCACGAGCAGCGCGAAGGCCGCCACCATCCAGAGGCCCATCTGGCGCGCGGTCTTCCAGTGGGGATTGGGCTGATGGGGTGCGATGCCCTGGGGCGATGGCGGCGAGCCTTTGAGCTTGAAGGCCTTCCAGATCTCGCTGCCCTGCAGGTAGGTGCTCTTCGACCAGTTCACTTCCTCGCCACCGCCGGGTTGGCGCTGAATTTCCTCCGCGAGGCTGATGGGAGCTTTGACGTACTCCGTGACCTGGACCCGCTCACCCTGTTCCACCTTCCAGTAGAATTCGCCGTAGACGCCCTCCACCACGGCCTCCGTGTGCTGGAAGGCACGGTAGTGTTCGCCCTTGTATTCGATGGTCCGCCCACCTGCGCCGGTCCGGCGCAGATCGCCGAGATTCATCGCTTCGGCCAGGCTCCAGTGGCCATCGCTTTCCACGAGCCACTTGAACCCGTGATGGGAATCGAGCATCAGGTACTCGCCCCAGGGATACCGTGTGCCCTCCACCGTACACGAGCGCAGCAGGTACCCGATGCACGTGAGCGGAATCCCGTTGAGTACGCCATCCGTGCCGAGGGGGATGAACATGCGCGGATCGGGTTGTTTCAGGGATTTCAGGTAAGTGAGGCGGCCCTCGGAGGCATCCAGCAGACTGCCGCAGGAGGCGCAGACCACATGCTGGGCCTGATCGGGTGCCCGCAAGGGCAGAGGGGCTGCGCATTTCGGGCAGGCCAAGCCCTGGGTCTTCAGTTTCGGCACCGGTGGCGGCCCGCTGGGGGGAAGCTTCAACTTCAAATCCTCGAAGGGAATTTCCCGGCCCACGAAGAAAAGTGGTGATTCCTCGGAGTAGTCGAGGGTCGCGAAGGCGCCGTTGGGTCCATTGAGATCCGCAAAGCGGTAGGATCCGCCAAGATCCACGGCCCAAGGGATTTCGCCCTCGGCCGAGGCGAAGGTTCCCTGACTCACCTCGGCGACCATCCAGAGGCCTTGATCGCCCAGGTTCACGGTGCCGCCTGCCAGCAGGCCTTCCGGTGCAGGAATGGCAGCCGTCACGGCGTGGGCAAAGGTCAGGTAGAAGCGGCCCTGGGCCTCCGCCAGCCAGCCCCAGCGGCCATCGTCGAGGGCCAGGTACCACTCGTCCCACACG
>DCFP01000197.1:0-137 GCA_002319925.1 Holophagaceae bacterium UBA1801
TGGCGGCCAACGCCCTCCGCATCGCCGCCCGGGCGGCCAAGCCCGGCGTGACCTTGCTGGAACTGGACAAGCTGGCGGAGAACTACATCCGGAAGAACGGCGGCACACCCAACTTCAAGGGCTACCACGGCTTCCCG
>DCFP01000197.1:379-10516 GCA_002319925.1 Holophagaceae bacterium UBA1801
TTCAAGGGCTACCACGGGTTCCCCGGCACCCTCTGCACCTCCGTGAACGACCGGGTGGTGCACGGCATCCCCGACCACTACGTGCTGCGGGAGGGCGACATCCTCGCCATCGACTGCGGCGCCAAGCTGGACGGCTTCCACGGGGACACCTGCCTCACCGTAGGTGTCGGCCAGGTCACAGAACAGGCGAAGGATCTGCTCGTCGCCTGCCAGCTGGCCATGTTCCTGGGCATCGACTACTGCCGAGTCGGATACCGTCTGGGTGACATGTCCACGGCGGTGCAGCGGTTCGCCGAGGAGCGGGGCTACTCCGTGGTCCGGGAATACATCGGCCATGGCGTGGGACGGGATCTCCACGAGGATCCCCAGGTGGTCTTCGCGGACCAGCGCCCCGGCACGGGTTTCCGCATGGAAGTGGGCATGACCATCACGGTGGAGCCCATTCTGAACATCGGCTCCCAGAAGTGCGTGGTGGAGCCCGATGGCTGGACCGTGCGCACCGCTGATGGCCAGCTCAGCGCCCAGTTCGAGCACGCGGTGGCCATCACCAAGGATGGCGCGGACATCCTGAGCTATCCGGATCCCGAGTTCGAGCTGGAGGACGGACTGTAGATGCTCCAGCGCATCCTCGCCCCCGCCAAGCTCAATCGATTCCTCGCCGTGCTGGGCAAGCGGCCCGATGGTTTCCACGAGCTGGAGCTGGTCACCACGGTACTGGATGGGATCCCTGAGCTCACGGACGTGCTGGAGGCCGAACCCGCCAAAACGCTCAGCTTGGAGCTTTCGGGACCCTTGGCCGAAGGACTGACGGTGGACGAGAACAACCTGGTGCTGCGCGCCTGGCGTCTGCTGGAACAAGCTTCGAACCGCTCCCTGCCCGCCCGCCTGCGCATGGAAAAACGGATTCCCCATGGCGCAGGGCTGGGAGGCGGCAGCAGCGATGCCGCCGCGACCCTCAAGCTCGGGAACGAGATGTTCAACCTGGGACTGCCCACATCGGTCCTGCTGCACCTCGCGGCTTCCCTGGGCAGCGATGTGCCCCTCTTCGTGCTGGGTGGCACGACCCTAGGCCTGGGCCGGGGCGAGCGGGTCTTCCCGCTGCGACCCATTCCCCTGGAACCTTTGCTGCTGGTTCATCCGGGGCTCTACGTGGGAACGCCCTCGGTCTATCACGCCATCGGCAGCGTGGGCTACCCGTTTCCGGAAGCATGCCCCAGCCTGGCGGATGGCGGGGCACCCCCCTGGCGCAATGATTTAACCGGCGCGGCCATCTGGGTCTGCCCACCCTTGGCGGAGGTCCGGGCGGCCCTGCTGGAGTGCGGAGGCGAACCCCTTCTTTGCGGTTCCGGTAGCTGCTGGGCGGCCCGGTTCGCGGACTGCGAGAACCGCGACCAAGCCATGTCTGCCTTGGCCGCGAGCCATCCCCAGTGGCTGCTCTGGGCCGTCTGAAATTCCTGATCCAGGGAATCCGGCCGATGCAAAGTTATGTTCACAAAGACAGCCGACAGGGGGGACAATCCTGACTCAGCCTTCGGAGGGCTTCATGGATGAGGTTTCCATCCGGATCCAGGCCCTGGAAGCCGAGATCTCCAGGCTCCGAAGCGAATTGAACGCACTGCGAGGCACCCAGGGATTGAACGACCCCGATCAACTGCTCCGAACCTTGATGGAGCAGACCCCCGATCACGTCTATTTCAAGGATTTGCAGAGCCGCTTCATCCGAGCCAACCGGGCCGTGGCCACATCCTTCCGCCAGGGCAGCGCGGAGGATCTGGTGGGCAAGTCCGATTTCGATTTCTTCTCCCAGGAACATGCCAGGCAGGCCTACGAGGATGAGCAGGAGATCATCCGCACCGGCATGCCCAAGGTGAACCTGGAGGAAGAGGAGGTCTGGCCCGATGGCCGCCGGACCTGGGTTTCCACAACCAAGGTCCCCTTCAGGGACGCGGAGGGTACCGTCATCGGGACCTTCGGCATTTCCCGCGACATCACCTACCGCAAGCAAGCCGAAGAAGCCCTGCGGCTCCACGAGGAAAAGCTGTGGATGATGTTCGAGCATGGGGTGGATGGCATCCTGTTTGGCTCCCACGAAGGGGTGCTCACGGATGCCAACAAGACCTTCTGTGAAATGTCCGGCTATTCGAAGGAAGAGCTCGTTGACAGGCACGTCTCCCAGCTTTTCTCCGAGGAGACGCTGAGGATGAAACCCTTACGCTTCGATCTGGGCAACAAGGGCGAGCGCGTGATCACGGAGAGGGACCTGCTTCGCAAGGACGGCAGTTCGCTGCCCATCGAGATGCACGCCCGGATGATGCCCGACCAGACCTACCAGGCCATCATGCGCGATCTCTCGGAGCGCAAGAAAAACCAGGTGGCCCTGCGGGAACAGGAGGCTAGCTACCGGGAACTCTTCGATAGCGTACGGGAAGCCATCTATATCCAGGATCAGGATGGCCGTTTCCTGGAAATCAACCGCGGCGCCATGGAGATGTACGACCGTCCGCGGGAGTTCTTCATCGGCCATACGCCGGAAATCATCGCCGCGCCCGGCATGAACGATCTCGATCACATCGCCACGCTCGTCCAGCGCGCCTTCGCGGGTGAACCGCAGTCCTTTGAATTCTGGGGCGTGCGCAGCAACGGCGAGGTCTTTCCCAAGGAAGTGCGGCTCTACAAGGGCACCTACGCGGGACGAGACGTGGTCATCGCCATGGCCCAGGACATCTCCGAACGGAAGAAAGTGGAGCTGGCCCTGCAAGCCAGCGAACGGCACTACCGGGAGCTGCTGGACAGACTGCAGGAGGGATTCGCCTTCGCGGATATCGACGAGCGGTTCGTGCTCACCAATCCCGCGGCCGCCGCCATCCTGGGCGTCACCGGGAATCTAGTGGGACACAATTTCAAGGAGTTCCTGGATCCCGAGACGCTCAAGGAAGTGGAACGGCAGACGGAGTCGCGGAAGAAGGGCGATCACGGCTTCTACGAGCTGCCCATCCGCCGACCCGATGGGGAAGTCCGCATCCTGTCCCTGAGTGTGAGCCCCTGGCTGAACGACGCCGGGGAATACATCGGATCAAGCGGTTTGTTCCAGGACATCACCGACCGCAAGATGGCCGAGAAAGCCCTGCAGGCCAGCGAACAGCACTTCCGTGAACTCCTGGAACGGCTCCAGGAGGGTTTCGCGTTCCTGGACGTCGATGACCGTTATGTTTTCGCAAACCCTGCTGCGTCCGAAATTTTCGGGGTACCCAGTGATCTCGTCGGCCGTCGTCTCCAGGATTTCCTGGATGAAGATTCCAAGGAATTGATTGCTCGCCAGACGGAACGCCGCCGCAAAGGAGAACACGACCATTACGAGCACCCCATTCAGCGCCCAAGTGGTGAAAGGCGAATCCTGTCGGTGAGCGTGAGCCCTTGGATGGACGAGCATGGCGCCTATCAGGGCGCATCGTGCCTCTTCCAGGACATCACCGAACGCGTGAAGGCGGAACTGGCTCTCCGCGCGAGCGAAGAGAACTTCCGGACCCTGCTGAACAAACTTGGCGAGGGCTTCGCGGTCGTGGACACGGACGAGCACTGGACCTACGCCAACCCAGCCGCGGCCCACATCTTCGGGGTCGAACCCGAGCAGTTGATAGGCCACTCCATCCGGGAATATGTGGACGAGGCGACCTTCCAGGAGATCCGCCACCAGACAGAGCGCCGGCGCCTGGGGGAATCCAGCGCGTACGAAATCCAGGTCCGCCGCGCCAGTGGCGAGCTGCGCCACGTGGCCCTGAGCGCTTCGCCGTTTCTGGGCGACAACGGTGAGTTCCTGGGCGCCGATGGACTGTTCCTGGACGTCACGGAGCGGAAACGGGCCGAGCAGGCGTTGGTGGAGAGCCAGAAGCGGTACCACGAACTCTTCACGAACACCATGGACGCCATCTTCTGGATCCGCGTGGAGGAAAACGGAACCTTCATCGTGGAGAGCGTGAATCCCACGGAGGAAGCCTTTATCGGAAAATCCAGCACGGAGCTCGAGGGAAAGAGGATCCAAGATATCGTCCCCGGGCCCCTGGCGGAGACCATCTTGGCCAACTACCGGCGTTGCATCGAAGCCGGACGCCCGATCAGGTACGAGGAAAAAGCCGAACTGGCAACAGGCACCAAAACCTTCCAGACCCTGCTGGTGCCTATTCGCGACGACCGGAACCACATCGTCCGTCTCGTGGGTTTCGCCCAGGACACCACCCAGGCCAAGCAGGCCGAAGAGGCCCTGCGCCAGGCCCAGAAGCTGGAAAGCCTGGGCGTCCTGGCGGGCGGCATCGCCCACGACTTCAACAATCTCCTCACGGCCATCCTCGGAAACCTGAACCTGGCGCAGATGAAGAGTTCGCCGGAATCCCCGGCCCAGCCCTACCTGGAGAACGTCGAGCGCGCCATCCTCAAGGCTGCCGAGCTGACCAAGCAGATGCTCGCGTACTCGGGCAAGGGGCGGTTCGTGGTGCAGCTCCACGATCTGAATCACGTGGTCCAGGAGATGACGCATCTCCTGAACGTCTCCATCTCGAAGAAGGTCATGCTGAAGTACGACCTGGCCAAGGAGCTTCCGCTCATCGAGGCCGACGCAGCGCAAATCCAGCAGGTGGTCATGAACCTGGTGACCAACGCCTCCGAAGCCATCGGGGACAAGGAGGGCGTCATCAGCATCGCCACGCGGCAGCAGATCCTGGATGAAGCCCATATCCGATCGACCTTCGCAGGTCAGCATCTGAGCCCGGGCGTCTTCGCTGCCCTTGAAATCTCGGACACCGGGAGCGGGATCTCTACGGAGATCATGAGCAGGATTTTCGATCCCTTCTTCACCACCAAGCAGAGCGGGCGCGGTTTGGGACTATCAGCCATGCAGGGTATCCTGCGAGGCCACCACGCGGGGATCCGCATCAGCAGCCGGGTGAATAAGGGCTCCACCTTCAGCCTCTTTTTCCCCATCGCCTCGCACGGAGAAATCGCGAAGGAAGCCCTTCCCTCCCGGAAGGCCAAGGAACGCCTCGAAGGCCGCGTCCTGCTGGTGGACGACGAAACGGATGTGCTGGAGGTGACGCAGGCCATGCTGGAAAGCCTCGGGCTGCAAGTGCTGACGGCCGTGGACGGGCAGGATGCTTTGGAACGTTTCCAAACGGAGAGGGACCTCATTGACCTGGTGCTGCTGGATCTGACGATGCCCCGCATGGATGGCCGCGAGACCTTCACGGCCCTGCGCCGGATCCGCGGGGACATCCCCGTGATCCTCTACAGCGGCTACAGCGAGCACGATTCCCTCAAGGAAACGCTCGGGCAAGGATTCGCGGGTTTCGTCCAGAAGCCTTTCCAGATGGCCGAATTGCGGAGAGCCATCCACCAGGCGCTGAACCACGACTGAAAATCCTCGTCGGCGAAACGGGCCACATGGCGTATACCAGAAGGCTGGGAGGTATCCATGTCCGAACCCGTCCTCCGCGTCCGGGGGCTTCGCAAACAGTACCCGAAAGTCCTGGCGGTGGACCATCTCGATCTGGACGTGGCCGCGGGCGAAGTATTCGGCCTGCTCGGGCCCAACGGCGCGGGCAAGACCACGACCCTCGAGATCATCGAGGGCCTCACAGCCCAGGACGCGGGCGAGATCGCCATCTTCGGCATGGACTGGAAGCGCCACGGCAAGGAGATCCGCTCCCGCATCGGCGTGCAACTCCAGAGCACCAGCCTCTTCAACAAGATCACGCCCCGCGAGGCATTGGATCTCTATGGCAGTTATTATCCGAAGCGGCGCTCCACGAAGGACCTGCTGGACCTGGTGCAGCTGAACGAGAAAGCGGACGCCTATCACATCACGCTTTCGGGCGGACAGCAGCAGCGCCTCGCCGTCGCCCTGGCCCTGATCAATGATCCCGAGCTGGTCTTCCTGGACGAGCCCACGACCGGCCTTGACCCCCAGGCCCGGCGTTCCCTGTGGGATGTCATCCACCACATGAAGGAAGAAGGCCGCACGGTGATCCTCACGACCCATTACATGGAAGAGGCTGAGGCTCTGTGCGATCGCCTGGCCATCATGGACCGGGGCCGCATCCTCACATCCGGTTCGCCCATGGAGCTGGTGCGGGAACTGGAGCTGCCCAGCGTGGTGGAGTTCACCTTTGATGGCAAGGCCCCCGACGCTTCCGATTTCGCCCGCAAGCTGAATCAGGCGGTGGAGAGCCGCGGCGACACCTGGGAGATTCCCACCCAGGATCCCAAGAGTCTTCTCCCCTGTCTCCTGGAGTTCGCGGAAATGGAAAAAGTCCCCTACAAGCAGGTCCACGTCCGGAGAGCCTCACTGGAGGACGTCTTCCTGCATCGAACTGGCAGAAGCCTGCGGGAATGAGGAAGCCCGCCATCTCCGCCAGAATCCTTTTTCTTCTGATCGAACCTTTTGGGTGAACCTGAATGCTCCTTCGCCAGTTCCTCATGGAATGGAAACTCTACAGCCGGGATCGCGTGGCGATGTTCTGGACCTTCCTCTTTCCGCTGCTTCTGCTGCTGGGGCTGGGCGTCATCTTCCGCTCTCGGGGACCCGCGCTGACGTTGGTCTGGTCCATGCCCGCGCAGACCACAGCGGCTGACGCGGAAATGGAGCGGGCTCTCGCCCAGACAGAGTTGATCCTCCTCAAGCTTCCGCCCGTGGAGGCTGAAAGGCGCTGGGAGCGCGGGGAGACAGCCGCGCAGATTGAAAAGGCCGGTGAAGGTTACCGGATCCGCGTGAATAGCTATCTCACGGCTCAGGGGCAGAGCGCCGCACAGATCGCCCAGCAGGCTTTCCTGATCGCCCAGGCCAAACACAACGGGATGAACATCGATACCCTGCCCATCCTCATGGAGAGCCCTGGCCATGCCCACGCCTCCAACTACGCCACCTTCCTGCTGCCGGGACTCATCGGCCTGAACCTGCTCTCCATGGGACTCTTCAGCGTCGGCATGGTGAACGTGGCCTACCGCGAGAAGGGCAAGTTCCGGCGCCTCGCGGTGACGCCGCTGCCCAAGTGGATCTTCCTGGCCGGACAGATCCTGCACCGCCTCACGGTGGTGATCCTCCAGTCCTTCGTCATGCTGCTGGCGGGCTGGCTGATGTTCGGCATCACGAACCACGGTTCGTACGTGGCCTTGATGCTCGTGCTCACCCTCGGAACCGGCTGCTTCATGGCCATGGGCTTTGCGCTCTCCAGCTTCGCCCAGACCACGGAGACCTACGGGGCCATCTCCAACATCTTCTTCTTTCCCATGATGTTCCTCTCCGGTGTCTACTTCACCCTGGACGCCGCGCCGCGGTGGCTCCAGACCGCGGTGGTGGCGCTGCCGCTGTCCCCGTACATCAAGGCTCTCCGGGGCGTGTTCAATGACGGCGCACCCCTGGGCAGCCATCTCTTCGGCCTGGCGGTCGTCCTGGCCTGGACCTTCGCCGCCTTCGGCATTGCCGTCAAACGCTTCCGATGGTCGTGAACACGGGAACCCTGAACGGAATCTGAGAAAGCGGAACCTAGGTTCTACTGGAGCTGTTGATGATGCCTTCCAAACGCGCCCAGCTGGCGGTGTTCACCACTGTGTTCGTGGACCTGCTCGGATTCGGCATCCTGATTCCCCTGCTGCCGCTGTACGCGAAGTCCGTGACGGAGCATCCCTCCCACTGGATGGCCGGGGTGAACCACTACCTGCGCCTGGAGACGCCAGGAGCCTTTTGGGCAGGCGCGGCCTTCGTGAGCTTCTCGCTGATGCAGTTTTTCGCAGCGCCGCTGTTGGGTCGCCTTTCCGATTTGGTCGGGCGCAGGCCCGTGCTCTGGATCAGCCTCATGGGCTCCGCCGTCGGGTATTTCATTCTCGCCACCACGGGGAAGTTCGAATGGCTGCTGGCCGCCCGCATCCTCGATGGGGCCACGGGCGGCAACATCTCCGTGGCGCAGGCCGCCATGGCGGATCTCTCCGCGCCCAAGGACCGTTCCAAGGTGCTGGGCATGATCGGGGCCGCCTTCGGTCTGGGTTTCGTGCTGGGGCCCTTCCTGGGCGGCGTTCTTTCCCATTCCGGCCTGGGCCAATCCCTGCTCGCCTCCCATGGCGTGCATCTCCCCTTCCTGGTGGCCGCGGGACTCTCGCTCCTGGCTTCCGTGCTGGTGCTCACCTGGCTGCCGGAGACGCTGAACCCGGAAGCAAAGAATCGCGCCAAGCTCGAAGAGAAACGAGGACACGCGCTGATGATCGCGCTCCGCCGGAAGGGCATGCCGCAGGTGCTGGCCATTTCGCTGTTCACCATGACCGGCTTCGCCATGATGGAAGGCACATACAGCCTCATGGCGGCGCAGCGGTTCTCCCTCTCGGACGGCCAGGTGGGCTACCTCTTCGGCTTCGTGGGCATCCTCATCGTGATCTACCAGGGCGGGTTGGTCCGGTTCGTGTCGAAGCGCGTGCCGGAACGGCTGGCCCTTGCCGTGGGGTTGTTGCTCATGGCGGCTTCCCTGCCCATCCTGGCCCACGCACCGTGGATGTGGCCCTTCGTGCTGCTGATGGTGCCCTTAGCTTGGGGCTCGGGCATGAGCAACACGGCCACCTCGGCCCTGGCCAGCCGCCTCACGCCCTCCGAGGAACAGGGTGGGCTCTTCGGCGTCATCAACGCCGTGCAAGGCGTGGGGCGCATCCTGGGTCCCTCCATCGGCACCTTCGTGTTCGCGCGGGAGGGCTACGTGAATTCCTACTGGGTGGCCGGCGGCACCGTGGCCATGGGACTGGTGCTGGTGGTTACGCTCCCGGCCCGGAGCCAGGATCTCAGCTGAATCACTTGGCGAACTCGGCGGCGAGGATCTTCTTGAATTCACCGCTGGCCTTCATGGCTTTGATGGTCTGATCGAAGCGCTTCAGCAGGTCCAGCCGGTTCGTGCTTTTGGCAAAAGCCAAATAGGTGGGTGTCTGGATCAGGGGCATGTCCGAATAGCGGACATCGGGATAGACCTCCAGCAGCACGGATACGGATTCACCGATGGCCAGCACCACATCGACCCGGTGCCCCTCCAGTTTCTGGAAGTTCTGTGCGTCGGAACCCACGCCCTCTGCGGTGAACAGCCCGGCCTTCCTGGCCTTGTCGAACTCGTCGCCGTAGCTCCACCCGAGCATCACGCCGACGCGCTTGCCTTTGAGATCATCGATACGGCTGTAATTGATCGGATGATCCTTGCGGAAGTAGACGGTGATGGTCTCCACCAGGAGGGGTTCGCTGTAGTCGAATTGCTTCAGCCGCTCCTGATTCTTGTAGATCCCGCCCACACCCGCGGTGGCGATATCGATCTCGTGGAGTGCCCTGGCCCAGGGTTTCGGCTCGAACCGGACGGGCACGTTCATGTGAATGAACGCGGCCTTGATCAGTGCCGGGTAAGCGCCCGCGGCGGCTCCATCCTTTTCGTACATGTAGGGTGGATGGGCCTCGTCGAAATCGATCTGCAGAACCCCCGTCCCGTAGGGCAATGCCGGGAGAATCGAGAAGAGAACCACGGCTACGAGCTTTCCGAATCGCATGCCGCCTCCCCGCGCTGCGAACCGTCAAGATTCCATGACGCTCTGAAGTTTTTTCCCGAGATCCGTTGTGGAGAAAGGTTTCTGAATGAAGTGCACGCCACTGTCCAGCACGCCCTGGCGCGAGATCACATCCGCCGGATAGCCCGACATGTAGACAACCCTGATCTCGGGCTTGATCACACGGATCTGATCCCAGAGTTCCTTGCCGCTCATGCCGGGCATGATCACGTCCGTGAGCAGCAGGTCGATGCGGGTCTCCTGCTGCTGGCAGAGCCTCAGGGCATCCTTCGGGGAATCCGCCAGGATGTAAGCGTAGCCGAGCCTGTCGAGGATGTTGGGGATCACTTCCCGCAGCGTTTCATCGTCTTCCACCACGAGAATGTTGCCCTTGCCGTGGCGGCCATTGGCGACGAACTCCGCGGGCTTGCTCTGGGTCTCACCTCCGGTGAACCTCGGCAGATAGATGCGGAAGGTCGCACCCATGCTGGGTTCGCTGTAGACGTTGAGGAAACCGTTGTTCTGCTTCACGATGCCGAAGACAGTGGAAAGCCCCAACCCCGTGCCCTTGCCCACTTCCTTGGTGGT
>DCFP01000197.1:10770-24992 GCA_002319925.1 Holophagaceae bacterium UBA1801
CCCACTTCCTTGGTGGTGAAGAAGGGCTCGAAAATCTTGTGCGTGATTTCCGCGGAAATGCCGACGCCGGTGTCGCTGACGGTAAGGACGACATAATCGCCGGGCATGGCGCCGGGGTTTTCCTGGCAGTAGTTGTCGTCGAGATGCGCGTTGCTGGTCTCGATGGAAAGCGCGCCGCCGCTGGGCATCGCGTCCCGGGCGTTGACCACCAGGTTCATGACGATCTGGTCCACCTGGACTGGATCCATCTTGATCTTCCAAAGGTTTTCGCCGGGTATCAGGACGAACTCGATGTCTTCCCCGATGAGAGGGCTGATGGATTTCTTGAAACCGTCGAGGCACTCGTTCAAGTTCAGGACCTTCGGTTCGATGACCTGCCTTCGGGAGAAGGCGAGCAGCTGGCGGATGAGCCCCGTGGACCGCTCCGCGGCTCCTTCCATGGCCGTGATATGGCGGAGCGCCGGGTTCTCCGGCCCCAGCAGTTCCTTCAGGAGTTCCGCGTGCATCAGGATGGCCGTGAGCA
Source organism: Holophagaceae bacterium UBA1801 (assembly GCA_002319925.1). GTDB lineage: Bacteria > Acidobacteriota > Holophagae > Holophagales > Holophagaceae > UBA1801. The sequence continues at coordinate 11,294 of DCFP01000197.1, forward strand.
TGTTGTTGTTGTCGTGGGCCACGCCCCCGGCCAGGCGTCCGATGGATTCGAGCTTCTGGGACTGGTTCAACTGTTCCTGGAGCCGCGCGTGCTCTTCCTCCGCCAGCTTCCGCTCGGTGATGTCCTCGAGCACCCCGAGAACCGCGCTGGGCTTCCCCTTCACATCGAGGATGGGCACCTTGGTGGTGTCCATCCAGATGGTCTTGCCACCTTGCCCCTGGATGGGCTCGATGGAGTGGATCTTGGGGATGCCCGTGTTGAGCACGTCCAGATCGTCCATCTGGTGGACCGTGATCTCGTCCGAGTGGAAGGGGAGTTCCAGATCGTGCTTGCCCATCACCTTTTCAGGGGAGTCGAGATGGGCAGACTGCGCGAAGACCTTGTTGCATCCGAGATACCGGCCCTGGATGTCCTTCCAGTAGACGGCCTGGGGCACGGAATCCAGCACGGCTCTCAGCGTGGTCTCCTTTTCCAGGAGGGCATTCAACCTGGACTGGAGCAGAGCGATCATTTCACCGAGTGAGCGACGCAGGCTTTCCAGTTCCCCAAGAAAGGTCTCATTGTGAAACCCCTCCGGCCTTCCGCCGCCGGCCTTCACCGCCAGGGCGTACCGCTCGATGGCGCGAAGGGGCTTGAGAACCAGGTACCACAAAAGAATGTAGAGGATGACGATCAGGAGCAGGTCGAAGAGCAGCGAGAGCACCATGGTCGAGATGAACCGCTGGCGGATGGCCTGATCCAGGAACCGCGTCGTGATGTAGATCTTCAGGCGGCCGATGGGTTCGCCCATGGCCACGATCTGCCGATCCTGTACGAGCGTGCCATCCGGCATGAGGCCCGGCGCCTGATTGACGGGCTTCCAGGCTTCGTCGCGGGATCTCGCATAAGTGACCAGATTCCCTGGGTTGTTGGGATCCGACTGCGCGACGACCAGTCCGAGCACACTGGGATCCTGCATGGCGCTGTCGAGGATCTTCGCCACCTGGGAATAGTCGAAATTCCATAGGGGAAGCGACAAGCCGGCCGATAGCTGATCGGCGTTCGTCACGGTATCCAGCCGCAGCTTCTCCCGCTCCTGGGCGCTCTCCCGGTAGTGATTGAACAAACCCATGCCGACCAGCAACAGGGTGGTGACGAACACCAGGGCCAGGATCACCAGGGTCGCGATGGAGATCCGCCTCTTCAAATCCAGCAGACTCTCGCCGCCAGTCGAGGATCCACTGGTTTCCGGCGCTCCCCCTGGCTGTATCGGCATCGTCTTATCCGTCTATTTCATCGAATCGAGGTTCCACCCTCTTGAATATCCTTGGATTCGTATTCCTCATGGCTCCGCCCGCCCAGTTTCCACGATTTCCCCTCCGGTTTCCTGAAGAAGTCTCTGGAAAATCGGATCCGCCCGCAGGTCGTCCTCGGGACGGGTGTGGGATTCCGCGTCGAAGGTGATGACGATCTTGGCAACCCCAGGCAGCACCTGGCGCAGGGCGTCCAGGAGATGGGGGTTGGATTGCTCTCGTTCCAGATCCTGAACGGTGTTCCGGACATTCAGCGGAAAAAACCAGTGAAGGGCGTGATTCTCCACCCGCAGTTCGCTGGCCATATGCGGCAAGGAGGCCAAGGTGCGCGGCAGACCGCCCTTCGCCAGCTTCAGGGCTTCGGAACAAACCTTCCGAAGCTGCTCCAGATTGGAGGGATCCGCGATGGGCTGGAGCGTGGAGGATGGAACATTCTGGGAAGCAGGTCCGGGCAAAGGGGTCTGGGGTTCCGCAGCCCGGCTCGCGGTCCCCGGATTAGGGCGACTTGGTCCCGGACTGGACGGTCCCGGACTGGACGGTCCCGGACTGGACGGTCCTGCATTGGAAGGCCCCGGGCTGGAAGTTACTGGACGGCTTGGCGCCACAGGCTTCGACCCTGACCCGTTGCCCTGTCGCACGAGATCGTCCAGGGGCGCCAGATGGGGCATCTGAGAGGCGGTGATGAGCGCAAGTTCCACGACCACCTGGGGCAGGCTGCTGTCCCGGAGATCCCGTTCTCGCTGCAACAGCAGGTGCAGCATGCGGGCCAGGCGCACGAGCTCATGGGGCAGCGCGCCCCGGCGCACTTCAGTCTCCAGCCGGTTCTGGAAGGCCAGCATCAGCTCGCGCCAGAAGCTGATCCAGTCCGTGCCCAGGGAAGCCAGGGCCTGGCATTGTTCAAGGATCGAGGACGCTTCGCCTTCGAGAAGTCCCGAAAGCACGGCCTGGACCCGCACCGCAGGCACGATACCCAACTGCTCGCGAACGGACTCTTCCAGCACGTGCCCGTCACCGGCCGCGATGACGCGGTCCAGGATCGTGAGGGCGTCGCGCATGGAGCCCTGGCCCGCTTCCGCCAGGAGGCGCAAGGATCCCTCCTCGAAGGGCGTCCCTTCCTGCTCGCAGATGTGTTTCAAGCGGCCTTCGATGACCGGAGTGGGCATTAGGCGGAAGGGATAGATCTGCACCCGGCTCTTGATGGTGTCCGGCACATCCTGAAGTTCCGTGGTGGCCAGGATGAACACCGCATGGGCAGGAGGTTCCTCGAGGACCTTCAGCAGCGCGTCGAAGGCGCTGCGGCTCATCATGTGCACTTCGTCGATGATGTAGACGCGGTAGCGGCAGAAGGCGGGGCGGGTCTGCACCTGCTCGCGCAAGGCCCGGGCGTCCTCCACCGAAGCGCGGCTGGCCGCGTCGATCTCGATGACATCGAGGTTTCGGTCCGGCTGCTCGGAGGCCACGCAGGCATCGCAGACGCCGCAGGGTTCGGGGGTCGGGCCTTCCTTGCAGTTCAAGGACCGCGCCAGGATGCGGGCAGTGGAGGTCTTGCCGGTGCCCCGGACGCCCGCGAACAAAAATGCCTGGTGATGGATGGCCCCTGATTCCCGCGCCCGTCTCAGGGCATTGACGAGGGCCTTGACGCTGGCCTCCTGGCCCACCAGGTCCGAAAGCACACGGGGACGATATTTGAGCGCGAGGGTGTTCATGGAAGGGCCATTGTCCCACGGATGCCGCCGGAAACCCGTCAGATGATTCCTTCAAACAGCCCGGGCTGTCTGGGCTGGAGCAGAATGGGCTTCGAGGGGTTCCGCGAGGAACAGCCTTGCCTCGCTTTCTCCGCTTTCCGTTTGGCGTTCACCACTTTTCGCCTGGGCGCGGGCAAAGCCATCTCCAGGATCTCCCGGATACCTTGCACATAATCCGGATCCAGCACTTTGAGCCAGCAATGACCGGCCAAGACATCGTAGAAGGGGTCATTCTTAAGCAGCCGAAGGGAGCCCACCCAGAGATTGGAAACGCCGCTCTCGCGGGCCCGGCGCGCGAACCCGGTTGGATCCGTTATGGCCATCAGGGGCGTCGCGGCCACGTTCACGTTGATGCCGGCCTTCGCCAGGCGCTCGACGGTGGCCCAGCGAGAGGGGATCGGAGGGGCCTTGGGCTCCACCACCTGGCGCACGGTGTCGTCATCGGTGGGAATGGAAATCCCCACGCTGAGCCTGTCTCCAAAACGCTTCAGAAGATCCAGGTCCTGGATGACCAAGGGCGATCGTGTGTGGATGAGCACACGGCAGGTGGGACAGCCCAGCAGCACATTGAGGCAGGCGCGGGTAAGCCGGTACTCCCGCTCGATGGGCTGGTAGGGATCCGTCGCTGTCGAGAGGAACAGCGATTGCTGATGCAGTCGGTGGCGCTGGGACCAGAGCAGCTCGGGCGCGTTCAGTTTCGGCGTCACCCACTGCCCCCAGTCGCCACACCCATGCAGGGCGTTAGGATACCCCCGGACGAAGCAGTAGCGGCACCCATGCCCACACCCGCGATAGGGGCTCAGGGAAAATCCGAAACCGTACTGATCATCGCGCTGGGGCCTGAGAATGCTGCGGGCTTCCTCGGGCTCCACCTTCAGGTCCTGAAAAAGGGAGGGCGCGGCTTCGGGAGGGATCAAACGCGGGGTCATGGAAGAAGTATTCGTTATTTTTTCGCCTCGTCAAGAACACTCTCTTCAAACTGAACGCCCAGGACCTTCGCCCCGATAGAGAAGAAAGGGGAGAGTATTTCTCGTGGAATTTCGGGGTTTTCGACAACGGCTGGTCCGCAGCAGGCTTGGATTCTGGCCTGCGGCTGCCGTCGCCCTGGTGCTTCTGCTGGCCCTCCTCCTCACGCAAGCCCTCTACAGCCAGCCTGGCCAGGCTCCAGGTTCGGCCTTTCTGCTTTGGTCCGGCCCCGCGCTGGCGGTCCTCGCACTTCTGTCCCTCGGCCTTGCCTACCCCCGCCGGTTGCAGGGCCCCGATCCCACTCCCCTTGATCCCGGATTGTCCCAGCCCGAAGTCCTCCAGGTCCTGCGGGAAAACCTGGCCAAGTTCTCCAACGACCCCGCCATGCTCCTGGACGAGCGGGGGAGGCTCCTGGATGCCAATGAAGGGACCCTCGGATTGTACGGTTGGACCAGGGAGGAATTGCTGCAGAAGAACATCCGGGAGCTCATCCACCCGGACATGCTGTCCTCCATGGAGCAGCGCTGGTCGAAGGTGCCTTTCAAGGATGGGCAGATCTTCGAGTCGATCCATGTCCGGAAGGATGGGAACGCCTTCCCTGTGGAGATCAACTCGCGCCGGTTCCTGATCGGTGACCAGGAAGTCCGCCAAACCTTCATCCGTGATATCACGGAGCGGAAACAGGCCGAGAGGAAACTCCAGGCGGCCGTCGATCAATTGAGACTGCTGGTGGATTCCGTCAATGGCATCGTCTGGGAATCGGATCCAGTCACGTTGTACATAACCTTCGTGAGCCGCCAGGCCGAACAGTTGCTGGGGTTTCCGCAGGAACAGTGGCTCGTGGAGCCGAAGTTCTGGCGCAATCATCTCCATCCAGATGACCGCGAGAAGACTATCGCCTATTTCGATGAGCACGAAGCGAGGCTGGAACCCTTCACCGCCGAGTACCGGATGGTGGCGGTGGATGGGCGGACGGTGTGGATCCGCGAGATCATCATGGTCACCGCCAAGGACGACCGTCCCGTGAAGTTGCACGGCGTCATGGTGGATATCACGGAACGCAAGCAGGTCGAAGCAGAGCTGGAGCGGGCCCGGGACTTCTACTTCACGGTGCTCGACAAGCTGCCCAATCCCGTATGGCAGACCGGACCCGATGGCCACCACAGCTTCCTCAACAAAGCCTGGCTCGAGTTCACGGGCCAGAATCTGGAGAAGGCCCTTGAAGGGCACTGGCTCGACCTCGCGCATCCCGAGGACGTGACCTACTGCCGGGAGCGCTATGCCGCTGCCATCGTCAACCGCGACTCCTTCGCACTCGATTACCGGGCACTTTTCAAGGACGGTACCTACCACGAGATCCGGAATTACGGAAAACCGCTCTTCTTCAAAGACCAATTCATGGGTTACGTGGGGATCCTCAACGACCTCCACGCGCTGCGGAACACCGAGCGAAACCTGCTCCGTGTGAAGGATCTGTACGCAGCCTTGAGCCAGACGGATCAGTTGATCATCCATGCCTCCGATCAGAAGAGCCTGTTCCAGAAGATATGCCTTATCGCCACGAAGCAGGCCAAGTTCAAGCTGGCCTGGGTGGGCCTTGCGGACTCAGCAACAGCGCTGGTTCGCGTCGCCGCTGTGGAAGGCCCCGCGCACCAGTTTCCCACGGACCTCGAGGTCTTCTTCAACGAGTCGCCCCTGGGCAGAGGTCCCACGGGGACCTGCATCCAGAAGGGCCGCCCACAGATCGTGAACGACTTCATCGCCGATGACAGTGTCACCCCATGGCTCGGTCTCGCCGGCCAATACGGGATTCGCGCCGCGGCCTCGTTCCCCTTGCGCAAATCTGGGAAGGTGATTGGTGCCCTGACGCTCTACTCCGAGCATCCCGGCTTCTTCGATCACGATCGCGTGGAACTGCTCAAGGAGATGGCCCAGGACATCTCCTTCGCTCTTGATCGCCTGAGTGCGGAAGAGGAACGGAAGGCCATGGAAGCCGCCCTCCGGGAGAGTGAGACAAACCTGGCCAAGGCCCAGGAAATCGCTCAGATCGGCAGCTGGATCTGGGATGTGAGGCACAACCACGGTCACTGGTCCAAGGGAATGGAAAAGATCTACGGTTTCCCCTTCGAGGAGGGGCCGAACCACTTGGAGCGAGTGCTCAAGGTGGTCCATCCCGAGGATCAGGTCCACTACCAAAGCCGCATCAAGAGACTGATCGCCAATGGCGGCACCCTCGAGACCACCTACCGGATCATCCGTGCCGACGGAGAAGTGCGGGTGTTCTTCGTCAACGCCGTGGCGGAACAGGATCAGGAGGGCAAGACCGTCCTGGTCCGGGGTATCACCCAGGACATCACGGACCGGAAGCGGGCGGAAGAAAAGGTGCGCGAGACCTTGCGGAACCTCGAGGACTTCAAGGCCGCCGTTGATGAATCCGCCGTGGTGCTGGTCACGGACGCCGAAGGGCTCATCACCTACGTGAACCACCGGATGTGCGAGATCACGGGTTACAGCCGCGAGGAGCTCATCGGCAGCAATCCGCGGATCCTCGGCTCCATGTTCCATCCGCGGGCCTACTTCCAGGAAATGTGGGAGATCATTTCCTCGGGCGGCATCTGGCGGGGCGAGGTCCGGAACCGGGCCAAGGACGGGACCTTCCATTGGCTGGACACGACCATCGTGCCCTTCCTGGACGAGGGCGGGAATCCGGTCCAGTACATGGCCATCCGGTTCGATATCACCGACCGCAAGCTTGCAGAAGACAAAGTCATGGCCATCTCCGCGGAGCGGATGGCCCTGCTGGAGGCGGCCAGCGTCGCCAAGGTGGTGCCATGGTCCCTGGATCTAGCCACCGGGAATCTTCGCATGGGCGATTCGGCCCTGCTCGTGCTCGGCAAGCCCGCCGTCACCTTCCACGCCCATCCCAATGCCCTGCGGGAACTCCTCAAGCCCGAGGACCAGAAGCAGCTGATCCATGCCCAGGCCGAGGCGCGCGCTGGCATGCTGGGCACCTTCGAGGCTCCCTTGAAGCGGGGTGAGAAGCAGATCATCTGGACCCGCTGGACCATCGGGCGCCGGGAGGGCCACCTCCACGGCGTCGTGCAGGACATCACCGAGCAGCACGAACTCTATTCCCAGCTGCTCCAGAGCCAGAAGCTGGAATCCCTCGGCACCTTGGTGGGTGGCATCACCCACGACTTCAACAACATCCTCATGGGCATCCTGGGCTACACCGAAGTCATCTCCTCCATGCCCGATTTGCCCGCCAATGCCCAGAAGGGCCTCTCCGTCATTGGCCGGGCCGCGGAGCGCGGGCGCGGGCTGGTGAATCAGCTCCTGCGCTTCAGTCGCCGCACGGTGGCTTCCAAGGTCATGTACAACCTGAACGATGTTCTCCGGGAGGTGCAGAGTCTGATGCAGCTTCCAGGGGATGCTTCCATCGAACTGCAGTTGCACCTGGATCCGAGCCTGCCGGAAACCCTCATGGATCCTGGCCAGATCAACCAGGTGGCCATGAACCTCGCCGTCAACGCCCGCGACGCCATCGCGGGGAAAGGCACGATCCACTTCCGGACGGGCCGCACGGTGATGTCGCCCCAGGAAGCCAGCGAACTGGGGAAACAGCCGGGATCCTATCTGTTCCTGGAAATCGAGGACACGGGCGCGGGCATCCGTCCCGAGCTGGTGTCCCGCATCTTCGAGCCCTTCTTCACCACCAAGGGCGTGGGCAAGGGCACGGGCCTCGGGCTTTCCGTGGTGCATGGCATCGTGGAGGCCCACGGCGGCCATATCCAGTGCCACAGCACCCTGGGCAAAGGAACGCGCTTCCGGGTAATGCTCCCGTGCATCACGCCCGAGACCGTCTCGCACGAAGCGGAAGGCACGGTTCCAGTCCAGGTGTCCCACCGCATCCTGCTCCTGGACGACGCGGGGCACGCCCGCTCCACTGCGGCGGATCTGCTCATCTACATGGGGAATTTCGTCCTGGCCGAAGGGGATGTTCAGCATGCCATCGGGATCCATCACGGAGAGCCTTTCCACTTGGCGATCGTGAACCTGGATATGGCGGGAGGCGCGGGCGCAGGCATCCTGAAGACCCTGCAGGAAGCGGTCCCGGACATTCCCGCCATCGCTGGCATCTCCAGCGAGGCACCGGACCTGACAGCCCTGAAGGCTCAGCCGCACGCCCTGATCCAGTGGCCGTTCCGGGCCGTGGAACTGTTATCGGCGATCCAGCGCATCCTCGGCTGAATGATTCTGCTTCCCGATCACGCTGATGCGTCCCGTGTTCTCGAGGATGGCCACATGGACTTGGGTGATCTCCGAGATGCCCGCCTGGCGGATGGCCGCAATGAGCTCGTGCCGCGAGATCTTCTCACGCGCGATCACCTCCTCGTCCACCACGCCGTTGTGCACGAGTATCTGGGGTTTCCCTTCCATCAGTAGCTCAACCTTCTTGTTCTTGAAGCTGAAATAGCCCATCACGGCGTTGACGCCAACGAGCGTAAGCACCAGAACGACTCCGGCCGTCACCGTGTTGTCGCCCCCGTTCATGCTGTTCTGGACCGCGTTGGAGAGCACGAGCAGGAGCACGAGGTCGAAGGGAGCCAGCTGGCCCACCTGCCGCTTGCCGGTCAGGCGCAGCACCAGGAAGAGGAAGATGTACACCAGCAGCGCCCGGAGGACGAATTCCCACCAGGGCTGCGACAGCTTCCAGATGCTGATGCTCACAGGCAGAGAATCGGCCAAAAGCAATCCCATCTTCCTTCTCCTGAATCACATGATGCGGAAGATCAACGGTCGAGCAATCTTTCCACCGCCGACCAATCCCATTCCTCTGCGGAAGGAACACTGCCATCCACCAACCCCTGCTGGGTGAGCCAGAGATCGTACACCACCAGCGCGCACATGGCCTCGGCCACGGGCACGATGCGGGGCGAGATGCAGGGATCGTGACGGCCCTTCACGATAATTTCGGAAGGCTTGCCAGTCTTGTCGATGGTCTGCTGGCTCTGGGCGATGGAGGCTGTGGGCTTCACGGCCAGCCGCACGATCACCGGCGCCCCGCTGGATATCCCGCCGAGGATCCCTCCTGCATCGTTCTTGAGCGGGCCTTCCGGGCTCAAGGGATCGTTGTTTTCGGAACCTTTCTTCCGGGCGGCTTCGAAGCCTGCCCCTATCTCCACGCCTTTCACCGCGCCGATGCTCATGCAGGCGTAGGCGAGCAGGGCATCCAGCTTGGCGAAGACGGGATCCCCGAGGCCCACGGGCAGGCCTTCGATCCAGACCTCCGCGACACCACCCACGGAATCATGGGTCGCCATGGCCTGCTCCACCGCGGCTCTCTGGGCCTCGTAAGCCTCGCGCTCCGCCGATCTCAGGGGATTGGCCTCCACGAAATCCCAATCCACATTTTGGGCTGCGATGCCCGCGATCTCCCGGTTGAAGCCCCGGATGCGCACGCCCAAGGCTGATAGCTGCTGCTTGGCCCATGCGCCGGCGGCCACGCGGGCGAGGGTTTCGCGGCCACTGGAGCGGCCCCCGCCGCGGGGATCCCGCAAGCCGTACTTGCGCTGAAAGGTGTAGTCCGCGTGGCCGGGGCGAAACATTTCCTGGAAGGCCGAATAGTCTCCGCTGCGCTGGTTCTCGTTGAAGACCGCCAGCACGATCGGATGCCCCGTGGTCCTGCCTTCGTAAACACCCGAAAGCACCCGGACACGGTCGGCTTCGGAACGGGGCGTGACCAGCTCCGATTGACCCGGGCGCCGGCGGTCCAGCTCATGCTGGATCGCCTGGAGATCGAAGGGCAGACCAGGCTTCACGCCATCCATGACCACGCCCACCGCAGAGCCATGGCTCTCGCCGAAGGTCACGATCCTGAAGGCACGGCCGAAGGAGCTGGGAGAATCGAACAGCATGGAAGGATTGTAGAACCTAATCCTCCGTTTCCTCCTCGGAGTCGGACTTCTTCACGAGCTTGGGCACGGCGCTGATCTGGGCCTGGCTGGTGATGCCCTTCCAGACGTAGCGGGTCCCGCGCTTCTGGCCCTGCTTGACGATCACACCTTCCTCTTCCAATTCGGCGAAGAAGCGCCGGAGGGTCGCGGGAGCCCAATCACAGTCCTTCAGTCCCAGCTCGTCCTGGGCTTGGAAGCTGGAGAGCGCGCCCTGCATCTGCAGTTTCTGGATCAACAGGGCCTTCAATTCGGACAGTTCCGCCCGGGTGCGGCGGGGGCGGTTCTTGAAGTCCTCGGACATTTCGGCGGGATCGGAGGGTGCGTATTCCCGCATTATCGGCGCAGCTGCAGGATCCACTGGGGCTTCAATCAGCAGACCGCCTTCCAAAAGGATGTCCGCGTCCTCGCGCTTGAAGATCACGACGATGGAGCTGGCTGGAATTCCTTCACGGTGGAGGGAATCAATGATACGGTCCCCAATGCGTTTTTTCTGGTCGGTGGAAAGCTGGTTAGCCTGAATGGTGACCAGTGGCATAGGAACTCCTATAAATGGGGGAACTTTAATTTAATCTGATTACAGGGCTGGAGGACGACTTTTTCTCCACCTTTCGCCACTTTCTTGGAGCTGTCCATGGGCATCCACAACGCAGGATCCCGCAAGTCCCATACAAAAGAGGAGCTTCGATTCGAGGGCTTCCTGCGGGGGAAGAAGCTGAAGCTCACGGGCGAGCGAATGGCGATCCTGAACGCGGTCTTCCTCCGGAACAGCCACTTCGATGCAGAAGCGCTCCATGCCAGCCTCCGGGACAAGGGCGGCGACATCAGCCGGGCCACCGTCTACCGCACCCTGGACCTGCTGGTTCAGTGCGGCCTGGTGCGCAAGAACAGCCTGGGATCGAGCCACGCCAACTACGAGGCCGCCCGGGACAACGAACACCATGACCACTTGATCTGCCTGAACTGCAACAAGGTGATCGAGTTCTACCGCCCGGACCTGGAGACCCTCCAAGACGAGATCTGCAAGCAGAAGGCCTTCAAGCCCATGCACCACAGCCTCCAGATTTTCGGCCTATGCAACGAATGCAAAGACAAGGCCGACGAAAGCAAGATCCGCAACCGCGTAGCGCAGCTGCACACCTAGACCCTATCCACCACGGAGACACGGCGTGCACGGAGAAAAACGAGGAGAAAAACGGGGAATGGCGGGCTTTCCAGCCGTCATCCAGTTCCCCTGCTCCGCTTTTACCTCCGTGTCTCCGTGGTGCACTTCTTCCAGCGGACTCCCATGCCCAGACTGAGCCTTGAAGACCTCCAGCGCCTGCCCAAGACCGACCTCCACGTCCACCTGGACGGCAGCCTTCGCCTTGAAACCATCCTCGACCTGGCGGAAAAACAGAAGGTGAAACTGCCCGGGGATTCCCCGGACACGCTCCGGCCCTTCGTCCAGATGGGCGAGGATTGCAAGTCCCTGGTGGAGTATCTCAAAGCCTTCGAGGTCACCCTGTCCGTGATGCAGACCTACGATGCCCTCTATCGGACTGCCTTCGAGCTGGCCGAGGACGCGGCCAAGGAGAACGTCCGCTACATCGAGGTCCGCTACAGCCCCATCCTCCATCAGCAGAAGGGAATGCCCCTGCATCACATCGTGCAGGCGGTGCTGGATGGACTGCGGGAAGCCCGCAAGCGCTACTCCATCCACACGGGCGTCATCATCTGCGGCATGCGGCACATCAACCCGGAGACCTCGCTGAAGCTTGCGGATCTCACCGTGGCCTTCAAGAACAAAGGCGTCGTGGGCTTCGACTTGGCGGGCGCGGAAGAAGATTTTCCCGCCAAGCGGCACAAGGACGCCTTCAGCCGGGTCCTGGCCAACAACATCAACTGCACCCTGCACGCCGGGGAAGCCTTCGGCCCGGAGAGCGTGCACCAGGCCATCCACCAGTGCGGTGCCCACCGCATCGGCCACGGGGTGCGGCTCATCGAGGACGGCGATCTGCTGAACTACGTCAACGACCACCGGATCCCGCTGGAAATGTGCCCCAGCTCCAATCTCCAGACCAAGGTGGTCAAGAAGATGTCCGACCACCCCATCCGGCTGTTCTACGACCTGGGCCTGCGGGTCACCGTCAATACGGACAACCGGCTCGTCACCGGCACCACCGTCAGCCGTGAGCTCAAAGTGCTCCATGACGAGCTGAGCTTCACCCTCGAAGAGATCCAGGACATCATCATCATGGGTTTCAAGAGCGCCTTCCTGTCCTACGGTGTCAAGCGCGCCCTGCTTGCCGACGTGGTCCACGAGCTCAAGAACTTCAAGCCGCACAGTCTGGAAAGTAAGAAGGAGCATCTCTAGGCATAGGACGGAACCCATGCTGGAACGATTCTTCGACATCCTGGAACCCCATCGCCGGATCCTCCTGAGCACCCACGAGAACCCGGACGGGGATGGCGTCGGTTCGATGATCGCCCTGGGCCACTGCCTGCGTTCCATGGGGAAGGAAATCCGCATCGTGGTCTCTCCGGAGATCCCTGCATTTTTGGAATTCCTGGACACCGAAGGCTGGATCGAAATCTACGAGCCCGGTGGAGCCCACGCCGATCTTGCCGCCTGGCCAGGAGCCTGGCTGCTGGTGGATGCCTCCGAGCCCCACCGCATGGGCCAGATGCTGGAGCGGTTCCAGGCATCCAAGGCCCTGAAGGTTTGCCTGGATCACCACCTCAAGGACGCTCCTCAGGGATTCGACATGGAATTCACGGATGCCACCGCCAGCGCCAGCGCCGAACTGGTCTACGACCTAGTGTCCTCCCGCCTGCCCCGCCCTTTTGCACCCATGATGGTCGATGCGATGTACGCCGGCCTGGTGGATGACACGGGCAACTTCCGGTTCTCCAATTCGACTTCCAAGGTTCACCGCATTGCCGCTTCTCTCATCGAGGATGGCGCGGATCCCTCCGGGATCTACCAGGCGCTCTATCACCAGAACCGCTCCCAGCGCCTGCGGCTCTTCGGAAGGGCCTACGAAAGCCTGCGGATCCTGGGCGAGGGCCAGTACGGATCGATGGTGCTCAGCCAGGCGGATCTCAAGGCCTGCGGAGCCATTCATGACGACATGGAAGGCCTGGTCAACGAACCCTTGAAGCTGCGGGGCATTGAGGTCGCCGCCCTCATCTACGAGATGGGCAACGGACGGGTCAAGGCCAGCCTGAGAAGCCGGGGCCGCGTGGACGTCAACGCTGTCTGCAAGCGCTTCGGCGGTGGCGGCCACCGGTTGGCTTCCGGGGCCAAGCTGGACGGGCTCCTGGATCAGGTTCAAACTAAGGTGGACGCCGCGGTTCTGGCCCAGATCCAGAAGGACATGGCCCCGGATTGATCGATCGCGTCCAACCGTGGGGCTCTTTGCCCCTGGATGCATGAACAGCCTCTCGCACGGAACTCGACCATGGCACCCAAAGACAGCAGCAGCGCCCCTCAGCTGAGCCTGGGTCCTGACTCGCCCCTGGAACTGGTGACCCGCTTCGAGACCGAGGCGGTACCCTTCGTGGCCAAGGCGAATGTGCCCTCCATTTTCGGGAAGTTCGTGGTCTACGGATTCCAGGAGAAGGTTACCGGCAAGGAACACCTGGCCATCGTTTCCGGGGAGATCGACGCCCGCAAGCGCATTCCCGTGCGCATCCACAGCGAGTGCTGGACGGGTGATGTGCTGGGCAGCCTCAAGTGCGACTGCCGGGCCCAGCTGGA
>DCFP01000138.1:0-129 GCA_002319925.1 Holophagaceae bacterium UBA1801
CCAGGTGCTGCTGCACTTCGAGCGTGACGGTGGACTTGATGCCCTGGGCATCGACGACGTCGGTGAGCAGGGCGTACATGATCTCGGGCAGGTGGTTGTCGAATTCGACGTCCACGGCGGGACCGACGA
>DCFP01000138.1:332-1994 GCA_002319925.1 Holophagaceae bacterium UBA1801
GTGAGCAGCGCGTTCATGATCTCCGGCAGGTGATTGCCGAACTCGACGTCCACGGCGGGACCGACGATGGCGATCACGCGGCCGGTATGCTGTTGGGACATGGGAACCTCGAAAAGATGGTGGTCAGTGGTCAGTGGTCGGTGGTCAGTGGTCAGTGGTCAGTGGTCAGTTGAAGGCGCTGGCCGCTGGTCCCTGGTCATGCATTCGCGCCGGACACGATTTCGATGATTTGGTTCGTGATGCTGGCCTGGCGGATCTTGTTCATGTGGAGGGTCAGCCGGTCGATCATTTCGGCTGCATTGGAGCTGGCCTTGTCCATGGCTGACATGCGGGCACCATGTTCGGATGCGGTGCTTTCGAAGAGGCAGCGGATCAATTCCGTTTCCACGAACTGGGGCAGGAGCGCCTCCAGAACCGTGATGGGATCCGGCTCCAATAGGTGGGGGACCTCCACTCGAGGCGACTCGGCGTGCCTCTCCACCGCAACGGGGAAGACCTTCAGGACTGTCGGGGTCTGGGTCACGGGCGAATTGAAGTAATTGTAGACCGCGTAGAGCGCATCGATCTCGCCCGCTTCGTACTGCTGGATGGCTTCAGCCGCAATTTCCGCGGCGATCTTGGGGAGCGCGGGAATCGGCGTGGCGATGAACTCGTGCGTGGTCTTGATGCCATGCTTGCGAGCCCAGTCCGAGGCTCGTTTGCCGACTACATCCAGCTGCACGATGGCGTCCTGATGCTCGCACTGGAAGACGTCAGCGAGTTTCAACAGGTTCGCGTTGAATCCACCGCAGAGACCCTTATCACTGGCCACGATCATGACCCGGATGCGCTGCTCCTCCCGAGGCGCCAGAAAAGCCTGGGCCAAGGGGCTGGTTGGCGCGTTCTCGTCCTGCTGGAGCCGTCCGACGACGTTGTCTACCACTTCCAGCAATTTGGTGGCATAGGGCCGGAGCGCGATCAGACGCTCCTGACTCTTGCGCAGCTTCACCGCCGAGATCATCTTCATGGCCTTGGTGACCTGCTGCGTGTTTTTGACAGAACGGATGCGTCTTCGGATGTCTTGTAGACTGGCCATGGCTAGCTACTCCAATCCGAAAGAGGTCGACCCAAGCCAGCTCATGGCCTTGGTGACCTGCTGCGTGTTTTTCACCGACCGGATTCGGCGGCGAATGTCCTGTAGGCCGGCCATGGGTTAGGCTCCGACGCGGGCAGACTGGCCGAGGGAGGCCTTGAACGTCTCCTTGAAGGCCAGGACGTGGGACTTCAATTCATCCCGGGTTTCGTTGGTGAACTGGCCGCTTTCCTTGATGCGACGCAGGGTTTCCGCGGCGTTGATATCGAGGTACTCCATCAGCTCCGATTCCAGCCGCCGCACTTCTGCCACCGGGATATCGTCCAGGTGGCCGTTGGTGGCCACCCAGATGATGGCGATCTGCTTCTCCACGGGCATGGGCTTGTACTGGGGCTGCTTCAGGATCTCCACCAAGCGCTGGCCACGGTTGAGCTGGGCCAGCGTGGCCTTGTCCAGATCGGAGCCGAACTGGGCGAAGGCCGCCAGCTCGCGGTACTGGGCCAGATCGAGTTTCAAGGATCCGGCGATGGATTTCATGGCCTTCACCTGGGCAGCACCACCCACGCGGCTCACGGAGATGCCCACGTTGA
>DCFP01000138.1:2320-20843 GCA_002319925.1 Holophagaceae bacterium UBA1801
TCGGTGATGGAGATGACGTTGGTGGGAATGTAGGCGGACACATCACCGGCCTGGGTTTCGATGACCGGTAAGGCCGTGAGGCTGCCGGCGCCGCAATCGGCGCTGAGCTTGGAGGCGCGCTCCAGGAGGCGGCTGTGGAGATAGAACACATCGCCGGGGTAGGCTTCGCGTCCAGGAGGACGGCGCACCAGCAGCGAGATTTCACGGTAGGCAGCGGCCTGCTTGGAGAGATCGTCGTAGATGATCAGCACGTGCTGGCCTGGGTTGTCCTTGCCGGCGGGCTTGCCATCCTTGCCGTGCCACATGAAGTACTCGCCCATGGAGCAGCCGGCCATCGGCGCGAGGTAGAGCAGGGGCGCGGGCTCCGAGGCGGTGGCGCTCACCACGATGGTGTGGCCCATGGCATCGTATTCCTCGAGCGTCTTCACTACCTGGGCTACGGTGGAGCGCTTCTGGCCGATGGCGACGTAGATGCAGATGACGCCCGTGTCCTTCTGATTGATGATCGTGTCCACGGCCACGGCGGTCTTGCCGGTCTGGCGGTCGCCGATGATGAGCTCGCGCTGTCCGCGGCCGATGGGAATCAGGGCGTCGATGGCCTTGAGGCCCGTCTGCATGGGCTCGTGCACGCCTCGCCGCTGCACGATGGGCGGCGCGATCTTCTCCAGCGGATTGTAAACCGCGGCCTGGACCGGACCCTTGCCATCGATGGGGATTCCGAGTGGATTCACCACGCGGCCGATGAGGGCGGGGCCCGCGGGAATGGACATGATCTTGCCTGTGCGCTTGACGGTGTCGCCTTCCTTGATCTTCGTGAACTCGCCCAGCAGGATGATGCCGACGTTGTCCTCTTCCAGGTTGAAGGTCAGGCCCATCACGTCGTGGGGCAGCTCCAGCAGCTCGCCCGCCATCGCCTTCTCCAGGCCGTGGGCGCGGGCGATGCCGTCACCCACGCTGATGATGGTACCGATCTCGGAGACGTCCACCTGGGCGTCGAAGCCTTCGATCTGGCCACGAATGATGCGGGAAATTTCTTCCGCGCGGATGTCCATGCATTCCTCCGAACTGATGGGTCTTCTGAGCTAATGAAAAAAGGTCAAGCGGAAAGGAGCTGGCTCTTCAGGAGCCGGAGCCGGCCCTGCAGTGAGGCGTCGTAGACCGTGGATCCGACCTGGACGCGCAACCCGCCGAGCAGCGCGGGGTCCTGGCGCCACTGGATGCGGATGGTCTTGCCGGTGCGCGACGCAAGGGAGGCGGCGAGGCGCGAGGACTGGACGTCACTGAGGGTCTGTGCCGATTGCACCTTGGCCTCCACAACGCCCATCTTCTCGTCCACGAGTTCATGGAAGCTGGCGACGATGTCGTGCAGCAGGGACAGCCTCGCGGCCTGCGTCACGACGGTGAAGAACTTGCGCAGCATGGCGCTGGCCCCGGCCTTCTCTAGAATGGCGTCGAAGGCCGCGGCGCGCTGGGATGGTGCGATGATCGGGAAGGACACGAGGCGCTGCAGATCCGCGTGGGAGCGCACCAGGGCATCGATGACGTCCAGTTCCTGCATGAGGTTCTGCAAGGTGCCTTGGCTCTCGCCGATCCCGGCAAGGGCCTTGGCATAGCGACGGGCGACGGCGCGGGCGCTCATTTGGCACCTCCCACTTCTTGGATGGCCCGGTCAAGCACCTGTTCGGCAACCGCGCCCTTCACCTGCGCCTCGAGGCGCTTGGTGGCTCCCTCCACGGCCAGTTCGGCCACGAGAGCGCGCAGTTCCTTTTCCGCCAGCCGCTTCTGGAAGTCGATATCCGACTGTGCCTGGGCGAGAATCAAGGCCGCCTCGGCCTTGGCCGCATCCAGGATCCGTTGCTTCTCGGCCTCCGCATCGGTTTCCGCCTTTGCCATGATGCCTTCCAGTTCCTTCTGCATTCCTGCCATCTTCGCTTCCAGCTCCTTGAGCTGGGCCTCGCCTTCCGCCTTGTCCTTCTCCGCTTGGGCTAACCGTTCCTGCAGCTCCTTGGCCCGGGCCTTGAACGCGGAGGAGAGCATGCCCTTCAGGATGAAGAAGAGGATGGCGAAGAAGATGCCGAAGTTGACCACCTGGACCGCGAACTTGCCGACATCGTTGAGGGCGATTCCGAAGAGTTTCACTGGCGGTTGGGCGTGCTCTTCCTTGGCCGATTCTCCTTCGGGCTTGGCTTCAGCGGAGGGCACCTCGGGCGCGGACTGAACGATCGCCATGGAGATCTGGGTCTGGGCACACAGAGGCGTACTGCCCGTGGCGAGCAAGAACGACAGGGCCAACGGCGCGGCGAGAAGGGCGATGCGGATACGTTTCATCGGATCAGGCCTGTTTCAAGAGGTGTTGGACCATGGATTCGGAAAGGGCTTCCACCTGGGCTCTGAGTTCCGCTTCCGCCGCCTTCTGCTCGTTCTTCAGCTCCTCGAGAGCCTTGGTCCGTTGCGCGGTGGAAGTCTGCCTGGCGGTGTCCAGGAGCGACCGCTTCTCGGCCGCCACGGCAATGGACAGCGCCTTGCGATGATCGAAGGCCTTGGCTCGCAGTTCCCGGAGCCGAGCATTGTATTCCGCCTGACCGGCTTCGATCTGCGCGGCCGCTTCCGACTTGGTCGCACCGCCTGCCCGGATGGCGGCTTCGCGATCATCCATGACTTTCGTGAGAGGCCTGAAGAGCATGGACTTCAGGAATACGAACAACAGGATGAGCAGTACGATGACGAAAACAACCACCGGAATCTGCAGCTTCATGGGATCCGGCAGGGAATCCATGAAGCTCTTGGAAGCTCCATTCCCTTCGGAAGCAAGCGCCATCACGCTCAAATCCCCCAAGACATTCACGATCACAAGTCCCCCACGGATCATTGTTCCGGTTTCACCCAAGAGCCGGACCAATCGACCAGAAAACACCCAGGAATAAGGCTGGTCCATCTTAGCGTCAGGGCTCGCGCCCACAAAGTGCAGTTCTTCACGAATGCATGGCTTGAGATCCCCGGAGCGCCTTGCGAGAATACAACCAGTGTCGGCCGAATTTTAATCGGCGGTTTTGCGGATGAAGGGTTCTGGAACGCAAACCTACCCCTGGATGTTCAAAGACCCGTCACGTGGGATCAGATCGTTCACATGGGTTCTCCGTGATCGATCCTAGGTCGCGTGTTTTCAAGTTGACGGCATTCCAGCTCCATGAGAGGATTTGGGTTCGGCGATACGGGCGATTAGCTCAGTCGGTAGAGCAGCTGCTTTACACGCAGCATGTCGGCGGTTCGAGTCCGTCATCGCCCACCAGCCAAATCTGGTGAATTGAAAACCAGGGGTTGTAGCTCAGATTGGTTAGAGTGCCGGCCTGTCACGCCGGAGGTCGCGGGTTCGAGCCCCGTCAGCCCCGCCAAAAAATGCCCCCGAAAGGGGGCATTTCTTTTGGGGCTAACGGGGCTCGAACCCGCGAGCGGCAGCAGCGCGCAGGTAGGCCAAGCGAAGCACGCATGCGTGCTTCGCGTTCCCACGCAGTGGGATGGCCGTGCGCAGCTGATGCCGCGGGTTTCGGCCACAGGCCGAAACCGGGTTCGTGTTGGGTCGGCGTAAATTACGGAAGACGGGGCTCGAACCAAGGGCCTGCCTCGGCGAGCAGGCGTTGCGCGGGAGCAGGAGCAGGCTGCAGTGGAGCCTGCGATAGGCGGGAGAGCGGCAGCAGCGCGCGGCGGGAGCCCTGACCCCTCGCCTCCACCCTTGGCCTTCCCGTACGGAAGTGATAGACTGCTCGTTCCCGCGCCAGCGGGAGGTCACACCCTGGAGAGTTGTCCGAGTGGCCGAAGGAGCACGACTGGAAATCGTGTATAGGTCAAAAGCCTATCAAGAGTTCGAATCTCTTACTCTCCGCCATCACCCCGTCGCCAACGTGACGGGGTTTTTCATTCATGGGCCGAAGGCCCAGGACGTGGTCAGGAGGGGAGTTTCAGAGCTACCCGCAGTTCTGGAGACGTCATCACGGGCCTGCCCATGGCATTTGCGATCCGATGAATCCGCTCGATCATCGCCTGGTTGGTCGCAAGCTCTTTCCGTTCCTCATCCAGGAAGAGATTGTCTTCGAGGCCCACTCTGACTCCGTCGCCGCAGGCGATTCCGAGGGCGTTCATGGTGGATTGGAAGTCGCCCATGCCACCCAGGCACCAATAGGAATCCGGTGGCAGCTCGGAGACGATGAGGCCCACGTGCAGCAGCTTCGCTTGCGCCGCTGCGACATTGCCCAGGATGATGTTGAAGTAGTAGGGCGGTTCCAGCAGCCCTTTCCGGATGAGGTAGTGGGCGTAGTTCACCATCCCAAGGTCGAAGACCTCAAGTTCAGGCTTGATGCCCCTTTCGAGCATTTTTTCAGCCAGCCTCTTGATGGTGTCTGGGCTGTTCACGCTGGTGGCAGAACTGAAATTGACGGAGCCGAGCGTGAGACTCGCCATATCAGGCTTGAGTCCGCTTTCTAATTCCAATACTTCCGAGCGTTGCGAGAAATCCCCGAAGGTTCGCCCGCTGGTGGAAGCCACGAGGACCAGCCGCGGATGGCTGGTCCGGATGCGGGTGATGATGTCGGCGTAGATTTCCTTGTGATAGGAAGGAAGCCCTTCCTCATCCCTGGCGTGGAGATGAACCATGGTCACGCCTAGAGCTGCGCAGCGATCCACATCGGCGGCAATCTCCGCGGGCGCTATCGGTACATGGGGCGACGTCTCCTTGGTGGGGATCATGCCGGTGGGCGTGAGATTGACGATGAGCTTTCTCATGGCCACATCCCCCACACGGAGGTGTCAGCAGACTTCTGCGGAACCCAGGGACAGTCGATAGGGTGCTTGGCTCCGGGCGTGCCCATCCCGGGTTCAAGCCCGGTTGGCAGGACACTTCTGGAAGCTTCCATGGATCCAGTCAGCATTGGTGGCACTAGCTTGAACTGAATCCATGGAACCGCAAGCCACAACCTGTGACGGTTGCATGAAACGACATCCCACCTAGCCGGAAATGCTCCGGCATCAGTGGGTCCACTCGGGTGCTCGAAGATGGAATCTATGGATAAAACGTATATTCAACGTCCGTTGGCAGATCAGTATCAGGCGATAGCGATCCGTCCAACGCTCCAAGGGGTTCCTACTTGAACATCTCGGCCAGCTTGGATACGCCGGGGATTTCCCAACGCTCTCCACCGAAAGCCTTGATCCAACCCATGATCGCGCAGCCCAGGCTGCCACCGACGATCACCAGCCACAGCAGGCAGCCAAGCGCCCAGCCCACGACGGGAATGAAGGCTAGGACCATGCCGACGATCATCAAGACGATGGAGGCGGCGAAACAGACGATCGCCAGAGCGAAGCCCTGCCGGGCATGCCAGTAGACGTAATCCTTCTGGGCATCCTGCCTCTTGTCCTTGAACATGAAGAATGGAATCAAAGAGAAGATGCCGAAGTAGGCGAGGAAGAGATGAACCTTGTCATCGTCGCTGTAGGGCTTCGACGCACTGACTTCATCGACCATGGTATGCCTCCTGGAAAGGTGGGATCGGACTTCTGGCTTGCTTACCGCTCAGTATAAAGAAAGAGTGAGATGAATGAATCTGTTACTCTTAGGAAATTTTTCCGGACGGTTGTGATTGCGTCTGATGGACATGCAAAGCCCATGATCAGCATTCGAATCCTCCTGACGTGGTTGCTCTGTCTTGGCCTTGCCCGCGGATCACTGTTCGCGCAAGGCCGCGACTGGGTCCGAAAGAACTACACGAAGTTGGAAGTCATGATCCCCATGCGGGATGGCAAGCGGTTGTTCACCTCGATCTATGCCCCGAAGACGGATGGGCTCTATCCGATCCTGCTGAAGCGAACGCCGTATGGCGTGGGTCCCTACGGCCTCAACCGCTTTGCCGAATACCTCGGACCTTCCGAACCATTCGCGGAAGACAAGTTCATCTTCGTGTACCAGGATGTCCGCGGCCGTTACATGAGCGAAGGCGACTTCGTGGAGATGACGCCCCATCTGGAGGTGAAACAGAGCGCTTCCGATATCGACGAGAGCACGGACACCTTCGACACGATCGAGTGGCTGCTGGCCCATGTACCGAAGAACAATGGCAAGGTCGGACAATGGGGCATCAGCTATCCCGGTTTTTATGCAGCGGCGGGGATGATCGACGCCCACCCGGCGCTCGTGGCTACCTCGCCACAGGCGCCGATCATGGATTGGTTCGCCGGGGATGATTTCCACCGCAATGGCGCGCTCTGGCTGCCCCATCTCTTCAATTTTATCTCGTGGTTCGGCCAGCCGCGACCTCAGCCGACCACCAAGAAGTCCCCATCCTTCGGGTACCGGACCTCCAACGGCTACTCGTTCTACCTCGGGCTGGGTCCCCTGTCCAACGTGAACGAACGCTACTTCAAGGGCGGGATCCCTTTCTGGAATGAGGTC
The DNA here is from genome assembly GCA_002319925.1 of Holophagaceae bacterium UBA1801. GTDB lineage: Bacteria > Acidobacteriota > Holophagae > Holophagales > Holophagaceae > UBA1801. Next base: position 8,763 of record DCFP01000138.1, read on the forward strand.
CTCGCCCACGGGATCTACGATTCCTACTGGAAGGCGCGGGACCTGAGGCCGCACCTCAAAGACATCAAGCCCGCAGTGCTGCTGGTTGGAGGATGGTTTGATGCCGAGAATTTGTATGGAACCCTTCAGGCTCATCGTGCCGTGCTGTCCCAAAGCCCTAACACACGCCTCAGCCTGGTAATGGGACCGTGGTACCACGGAGCCTGGGAAAACGATTCCGGGGAAGATCTGGGCGCCATCTCCTTCGGATCGAGAACGTCCGATTTCTTCCAGGACGAAGTCGAATTCCCCTTCTTTACCCACTACCTGAAGGAAGCGCCGGATCCCCATCTGCCAAAGGCATGGGTCTTCGAAACGGGCGCCAACCAGTGGCTGCGCATGGATGCCTGGCCACCCAGTGAAGCCCAGAAGGTACAGGTGCATTTCCACGCGAGCGGGCAGTTAGGATTCGCGACACCGTTCACCGACGAAAAGCCCGACGAGTTCATCAGCGATCCCGCGAAGCCTGTTCCCTCCTTCGAAGGCATGGACATAACCATGCCCCGCGAATACATGGACGCGGATCAGCGCTTCGTGGCTTCCCGAAAGGATGTCCTGACCTATCGGACCAGCGCCTTGGAACAGGACCTGGTGGTGGCGGGTCCCATCCGGGCGCATCTCAGTGTCAGCACCACCGGGACCGATGCGGACTGGGTCGTGAAGGTGATCGACGAATACCCCGAAAATCCGAAGACGGATTTAGCGGGCTACCAGCAACTGGTTCGCGGCGAGGTCATGCGCGGCAAGTTCCGGAACAGCATGGAAAAGCCGGAGCCCTTTGCTCCCGGTCAGCCGACGACCGTGGAATGGGTTTTGAACGATATCTGCCACGATTTCCGCAAGGGTCATCGGCTGATGGTGCAGGTGCAGAGCAGCTGGTTTCCCCTTATGGACCGCAACCCCCAGGTCTTCACGGACATCTATACCGCCAAAGCCAGCGACTTCGCGATCGCGAAACATCGGGTCTATCATTCCATTCAATTTCCGTCGTATCTCGAACTGCCGGTGCTGGAACCCGATCCGAACTTGTTGCATCCACATATCCAGGGATGGTGACCCATGAAAAAGAAGGTGGTTTTCGTCACGTTCGGTGTGGCTGTGGCCGTCTTCCTGGGCATTCAGGCCATCCCTGTGCCGCGGACCAATCCTCCCGTGGACTCGGATATCTCGGCACCGCCCGAAGTGAAAGCCATCCTGCGGACCTCCTGCTACGACTGTCATTCCAACGAGACGGCCTGGCCCTGGTACAGCCACGTGGCGCCCGTCTCCTGGCTCGTGGCCCGGGATACCATCGTGGGCCGGGAACACATGAACTTCTCCATCTGGAATCAGTACATTCCCGAACAGCAGGCGGACCTGGTCGCTGGTTCCCTGCGGAGGATCAAGCGGGGCAGCATGCCTCCCTGGTTCTACACGATCAAGCACACGGATGGGAAGATCACCCCGCAAAAGCTGGCCATCCTGGAAGCCTGGGCGGCGAAGTTCCAGAATTGAAGGGCGCCGCGCCATCCTCCGGTCCCGGGTGGACCAACTGTCATCTCTGGTGCGGAGGCGCACACGTCCTTGCTTGGCGGCATCCTACGTTCTGGCAGAATCAGCGCATGATACTTCCAACGATCTTCCGGAACGCGATTTCCCATTGGTCTCTAGGGCTCAGGATTCTTGTGGGTGTTTCATTGGTCTGCGTGTCCACGCACCTCGGAGCCGCGCACGCCTACGCCCAGTTCGGCGATATCAAGTACCCGGCGGGATTCCAGCATTTTGATTGGGTAAACCCTGATGCACCCAAGGGTGGCGAGCTGGCACTGATTCCCTCCTGGCGAGTCGCCTATTTCGACAAGTACAACCCCTTCACGCTCAAGGGCACGGCTGCGCCTGGCATTGGTTTGTTGTTCGACAGCTTGCTCACCGGTAACTTCGACGAACCCACAACCTACTACGGGCTGTTGGCCGAGGACGTGGCAGTGCCTCCCGACCGGCTCTCGGTTACCTTCCGGCTCAATCCCACAGCCCGTTTCCACGATGGCAAACCGGTACTGGCGTCCGATGTGAAGTACAGCTTCGATACGCTCAATGGTCCCTTGGCATACCCTGGCTGGCGGCAGTCCTTCGCCGATGTGAAGGAGGCCGTGGTGGTGAGCGAGCGCGTGATCCGCTTCAACTTCAAGACCCCGGCTTTGGAGTTGCCACTGGTGGTGGGTGGGATGCCGGTTTTCAGTCCGGCATGGGGCCAAGGCAAACCCTTCGACAAGGTCGTCACCGATATTCCCATTGGCAGCGGGCCCTATCGCATCGGGCCGGTCAGTTTCGGCAAGGACATCACCTACGTCCGAGATCCCGATTACTGGGCCAAGGATTTGAATGTGCGTCGCGGCCAATACAACTTTGACCGGGTGATCTACCGGATGTACAAGGACGATACTGCCAAGACAGAAGCCTTCAAGGCCGGCGAGTTCGACTACATCCAGGTTTCTACTGCCCGCGCCTGGGCTCGCACGTACGTGGGAAAGAAATTCGATTCCGGCGAACTGGTGCGCCGCGAGATTCCAAGCCATAACGCAGGCACCTTCTCGGCCTGGTACCTCAACACTCGCCGTTCCAAGTTCGCCGATCCACACGTGCGCGAAGCCATCGCACTGGCCAGGGATTTCGAGTGGCTCAACCGCCGGTTGTTCTACAGTTCCTACAAACGAACCCAGAGTTGGTTCCCCTCCAGCGATTTCGAAGCTCGAGGCCTTCCGGGACCCGATGAACTGGCTGTGCTGGAGCCATTGCGAAGCCAGCTCAAGCCCGAGGTTTTCACCCAGTCCGTACCGGTATTCCCTTCCACTGATCCACCGAACAGCCTGCGAGACAACCTGCGCAGGGCCCGGGAACTATTGACGGAGGCCGGTTGGACCTATCGCGATGGAGCCCTGCGCAACGCCAAGGGCGAGCCTTTCACCCTTGAGTTCCTGGATAGCCAAAGCGATCTGGAACGGATCATGACTCCCTACCTGCAGGCGCTGACCAAACTGGGAATTCAAGCCACCTTCCGGGTGGTGGATTTCGCCTTGTTGGAGCGTCGTTTCGCGACCTACGACTTCGACGCGGCCTCCCTCAATATCCCCGGGACTGAAGCACCAGGCGCCGATCTCAGGGACCGACTCAGCCGTTCCGCGGCGAACACCGAAGAATCATCCAATTTCGCTGGCATCCGAGATCCTGCTGTGGATCGCCTGGTGGAGCTGGTGATCGCCGCGAAAACTCGACCTGAGCTGGTGTCCAGATTGCGCGCGCTTGATCGCGTGTTGCGGCACGGCTACTACGTGGTCCCAGAATGGTACAGCAACACTTTCCGCATCGCCTACCGCGGTGGCAAGTTCGAGCAGCCCAAGGAATTGCCTCTCTACTACCAGCCCGAGGACTGGGTGGTTTCCACCTGGTGGGCGATCCATCCCTAGGAGGTTGACGCCGTGTGGGCATATATCCTCAAGCGCCTGCTCCTGATGATCCCCACGCTGATCGGGATCGTCACCATCACCTTCGTGGTCACTCAGTTCGTTCCTGGGGGTCCGGTGGAACAGCTCGTCTCCCAGCTTCGCGGACATGGAGCCGGGGGAGAGGCCGGAAGTGCAGCGCCGCAAGGGGCCTATCGCGGGCGGCAGGGGGTCGACGCGGCCCGGGTCGAGGAGATCAAGAAACTCTATGGATTCGACAAACCGGCGGCCCAACGGTACGTGCAGATGCTGGGACGGTTCGCCCGCATGGATCTGGGGAAGAGCTTCTTCCAGGACAAGACGGTCTGGCAGTTGATCCGCGAGAAACTGCCGGTCTCAATCAGTCTCGGGCTATGGACCTTTCTCTTCACCTACCTGATCTCAGTCCCCCTGGGCATCGCCAAGGCTGTGCGGGCGGGTACCCGCTTTGATACCTCCACGACCTTCATCGTGCTGGCTGGCTATGCCGTGCCCGCGTTTGTGGTGGGCGTTCTGCTCATGGTGCTTTTTGCGGGAGGCACATTCCTGCAATGGTTTCCACTGCGGGGGCTCACCTCCAGCGGTTGGGAACAGTTTTCGCTGCTGCACAAGGTGACCGACTATCTCTGGCACATCGCGTTGCCCGTGACCGCCCTGACACTCGGGGAGTTCGCGGTGATCACCATCATGACCAAGAACTCCGTGTTGGAGGAGATTCACAAGCAGTATGTCCTCACGGCCCGGGCGAAAGGAGTGGGTGAACGTCAGGTGCTCTGGCGGCATGTGTTTCGCAATGCGCTGATCCCCATCATGACGGGCTTCCCGGCCGCTTTCATTGGAGCCTTCTTCAGCGGTTCGCTCCTGATCGAGACCTTATTTTCGCTCGATGGGTTGGGTCTGCTTTCCTATGACTCGGTGGTCCGGCGCGATTATCCAGTGGTGCTGGGCACCCTTTTCTTCTTCACGCTCATCGGTCTGGTGACCAAGCTGATCCGCGATCTGGCCTACCTCTGGGTCGATCCACGGGTGAAATATGACTAGCCAGGGCCCCTGGCGACGTGCATGGCGACGCTTCCGCGCGAACCGGCTGGGATATCGCAGCCTGCTGGTTTTCGCCGTCCTTTTCGTCCTCAGCCTTGGTGCTGAACTGATCTCCAACGACAAGCCCCTGGTAGTGCATTACCAGGGCCATTGGTACTTTCCTGTGGTGGAGACGCTACCCGAGACTACCTTCGGCGGTGATTTTCCAACTCCGACGGATTATCTCGACCCCTTTGTCCACGAGCAGCTGGCGAAGCCGGGCAACTTCGCGCTCTTCCCGATCAATCATTATCATCACAGCACCATCAACTATTTCGCGACCGCGTCCGATCCCGCTCCACCCAGTGCCCAGAACTGGCTGGGCACCGACGACCGGGGACGTGACGTGCTGGCCCGGGCCATCTACGGCTTCCGTCTTTCGGTGCTCTTTGCTCTGGCGGTGACCATTGTCTGTGCCCTCCTAGGCGTGATCTACGGCGCTCTGCAGGGATTCTTCGCCGGCTGGACCGATCTCTACATGGAGCGTTTCGTGGAGATCTGGGGCTCCATGCCGGAGCTCTACATGCTGATCATCTTCTCGGCGCTTTTCGCGCCCAGCGTGGGCTTGCTGGTGACACTCATCTCGGCCTTCAGTTGGCTGGGGATCGCGGCATACGTGCGCGCGGAGTTCCTCAAGAATCGCACCCTGGACTATGTGCGTGCCGCTCGCGCTCTGGGCCAGCGGAACCGCGTGATCATCTTCCGCCACATCCTGCCCAATGCCCTCACGCCTGTCATCACCTTGATACCTTTCGAGATGGCTGCGGCCATAGGCGCGCTTACGAGCCTGGATTTCCTGGGCCTTGGCGTGCCACCGGGTACGCCGAGCCTTGGCGAACTTCTTCAGCAGGCCAAGGGCAATCTCGACGCCTGGTGGCTAGCTACCGTGGGTGTCGGCGTGCTGGTGGTGATGCTCGTGCTGTTGATCCTGGTGGGTGACGCTCTGCGCGACGCGCTGGATCCACGGAAGGAAATCGCGGAGGAGAAGCCATGAGCCTGCTGGAGGTCCAGGGACTTTCCATCCGCTTCGGGCAGCGCCGCGTGGTGGACGGCGTTTCGTTCCGCATCGAGGCGGGGGAGAAGCTCGCGCTGGTGGGAGAATCCGGCTCGGGAAAGACCGTCACGGCCCTTTCGACCCTTCGTCTGCTGGATGCGGCGCGACTCGAGGGCAGCATCCGTTTCGCGGGCCGCGAGGTTCTGGCCATGAGCCCAGCGGAGCTTCAGGAACTCCGCGGTAATGACATTGCTGTCATCTTCCAGGAGCCCATGACGGCCCTGAACCCGGTCATGACAGTTGGCGTCCAGATCATGGAAGCGATCCGGTTGCACCGTCCCATGTCCCGTGCGGAAGCCCGTGGGCAGGCCATCGCGGCCCTGCGCAGTGTGGGCGTGACCGAACCGGAACGACGGGTGGACAACTACCCCCATCAGTTGTCCGGCGGGCAGCGGCAGCGCGCCATGATCGCCATGGCCCTAGCCTGCGAACCGAAGCTCCTCATCGCGGATGAGCCGACGACGGCCCTGGACGTGAGTATCCGGCACCAGATCCTGGATCTTTTGGATACCCTGCGGAAGGAGCGGAATCTCGCGGTGATGATGATCACCCACGATCTGAACCTGGTGCGCCGTTTCGCTGACCGTGTGGCGGTCATGGAGCGGGGTGTCCTCGTGGAGCAAGGCACCACGCTGGAGATCATGCAAAACCCCCAGCATGCCTACACCCGGAAGCTCATCGATAGCCGCGCCGTGCGGGACGTGGCAGAGCCGGGGCAGGGGAAGCTGCTGGCGGGCAGCGAGGTCCGAGTGATCTATCCGGTGCCTCGTCCGGGCTTCCGCGGCTGGTTTTCCAAGGCCCAGTTCACCGCCGTGCAAGGGGCTACCTTCGAGCTGGCACCCGGGGAGACCTTGGGCGTCATTGGCGAATCTGGTTCCGGGAAGACCTCGCTGGCCCTCGCATTGCTCGATCTGGTCAGTGCTTCCGGTGAGATCCTGCTCGACGGCCAGCGCTGGAACGGGCTGGGCGCGGGGCGGAAACGCGAATTGCGAAGGTTGGTGCAGGTGGTCTTCCAGGATCCTTTCTCGTCCCTTTCGCCACGGCTGACCATCGAGCAGATCGTGGGCGAGGGCCTGGAAATCCATGCCCCGGCCCTGTCGCCGAAGGAACGCCGGGACCGCGTGATCCAGGCTCTGGACGACGTTGGCATGATCGAGGAGGAAGGCGCCGAGGCCGTCCTCTCGCGATATCCCCATGAGTTTTCCGGAGGGCAGAGGCAGCGCATCGCCATCGCCCGGGCGCTCATCGTGAGTCCCAAGGTGGTGGTCCTGGACGAGCCCACCAGCTCACTCGATGTCACCATCCAGAAACAGGTGTTGCAGCTTCTGGCGCAATTGCAGCGCCGGCATGGACTGGCCTACGTGCTGGTGACCCACGACATCGATGTGATCCGGGCCATGGCCCATCGCGTGATGGTGATGAAGGATGGCCAGGTGGTGGAAGCGGGCGCCGTGGACCAGGTGCTCCTGCATCCGGAATCCAGCTATACCAAGGAGCTGATGCTGGCCTGAAACCCCGTTGGGGTAAAGGCTCGGATCCCTTCATGTTCTGCCACAAGCCCCAATATCAAAACTGGACTAAGTGACCCTCCGTGGAATTCCTACCATGAAGGCCAACCCTCACGGTTGAAGGAGCCGAACCATGGAGAACGCCACGCCCCCCGTTTACCAGGATGGAGACAAGGTGCACTTGTTCCTTTCCTACTTCGGGATCTTTTCGCTGATCCCCTTTTTCATCTTCAAGCCCCAGCGATCGGATCCTCAGAAAGAATTTGTTTACTGGCACGCCTGCCAGGGGCTGGGTTGGCTGATCGTGGCTGTGGTCTTCGAGATCGCGAGCGTGGTCCTCAGCGTCGTGCTGGGCATGGTGGGCCTGGGTTTCGTTTCCACCATCCTCAGCCTGGTGGTTTTCGTCGTGGTCATTGGCTTGACGATCCTCGCCTGGATCAAGGCCTTCGGTGGACAGAAGTGGGAGATGCCTGTGGCCAGCAAGATCGCCGGCATGATTCGCGGTTGAATCTTGCGGAGCCACGAACGCCCGGAGGGAGCGCCGTTGAGGAGGCTGCGCGTTCTCTCCGGGTTTGGTGTGTATTAATCCACTTGGGTTAAGGTTGCGGAGTAGACGTTGCCGATCCTGTGCGTAGCCCCCTCGGTGTAGAGGACGAGGAAGAGCTCAAGAGACTCGTTCGCCACGAAGCCGAAGTAATGATGGTCGCCACCTGCCACGGTTGAAGCCTGGAACGTGGCCGAGGCCTGACCGAACAGCTGCCACTGACTATCGGTCCCGCCATTCTGGAGCACGAGGTCCAGCAAATAGGTCTTTCCGGGAGTGGTCGCGAACGAGATACCCAATCCACTCATGGGGCTGTAGTTAGAGTCCATGAGCGAGATCTGTTCATCGTTCAATTTGGCTCTCTGGACTCCCCAAACCACGGCAAGGTAACTGGCTCCCGCTTGGGGCTTACCCGGTGTCAGCTTGATGGTGGGCAGGGGAGGGTCCTTGGGGAATGGCAGCAGGATCGCGGACCGGAGCGCGTTCTTCTGGGCATCGTTCAAGAAAACCGCGGTCCTTGGAGCACTGATTGCAGCATCGGTGCCAAACAGGGTCTGCTTAAGCGGTGTGATGAAGGAAGGCCAAGGCCGACCTCCTTCAAGGATGGTCACGTTCCGCTGCGGCAGTGTGATCGTTGCCACCGGAGGAGCCGCCAGCAGTGCGGCAGAAAATAGAAATCCCAATGCCAAGCGCAATCGCTTCATGGTCATCTCCTGGGGGTAGTTTCCCCCAGTCTGGCACATTCTTAGAGCTGCAGATGGGCCATGTGTTCGGCCATGGAAATGGGCGTATTGAGCTCGTCGTGCTTGATCTTGCCGTCGAGCAGCTTCACGATGCGGTGGGCATGGCGGGCGATGTCCTCTTCGTGGGTCACGAGGATGATGGTGTTGCCCTTCTGATAGAGATCTTCGAAGAGGGCCATGATCTCGATGCTGGTGCGAGTGTCCAGGGCGCCCGTGGGCTCGTCGGCCAGGAGGATCGACGGATCGTTCACCAGGGCTCGGGCCACGGCTACCCGCTGCCGCTGGCCGCCCGAGAGCTGATTGGGCATGTGGTCCGCGCGCGGCGCCAGACCGACGTTGTCCAGGGCCTGGAGCGCCTTCTTTTTCCTCTCATGGGGATGGACGCCGGCGTAGATCAGGGGCAGTTCCACGTTGTGTAGTGACGTAGTGCGCGCCAGGAGGTTGAAGGTCTGGAAGACGAAACCGATCTCCTCGTTCCGGATCTGGGCCAGCTCGTCGTCGCTCATGCTCGAGACGATCTTCCCGTTGAGTTCGTATTCCCCGCTGGTGGGGGTGTCCAGGCAGCCGATGACGTTCATCATGGTGGACTTGCCGGAACCCGATGGACCCATGATGGCCACGTATTCCCCGCGCTGAATGTTGAGTGAGACGCCGTCCAGGGCCCGCACTTCCATGTCGCCCATCTGGTAGATCTTGGTGATATCGCGGAGGTGGATGAGGGGGGATTCCGGCATGGCAAAGCTCCAGGGACCAGGATGCTACTGCTTTGGACGGTTGACGAGCGTGAACGGTTGAACTGCCGTAAAAGGGCGGTCAGTGGCCGTAAGACAGTGGCCGGTTAATTAATAACCGCGGCCAAAAGCCGCGCCCCCAATCTGCTGCTCCCTGCCCTCTGCCCCCTGCGCCCTTCATTATCTGTACACTGGCCCTTCATGCCCGGTCCCTTCCTGGAGCCCCCATGACCGATAGCCTCGAGACCACCCAGATCCGGCAGGCCCGGGGGAAATTCGCCGCCATGGCGGCATCGTATTTCCTGGGGACGTTCAATGACAATTTCTACAAGCAGGCCGTGATGCTCATGGCTCTGGCGGCGGGGCGGGAGAAATTCCAAGGTGCGGCCGGAATAGCCTTCACGGTGCCCTTCATCCTGTTCGCAGCCCCGGCGGGCTGGATGGCGGATCGCTTTCCCAAGCGCAACGTAGTGATCGGCGCCAAGACCATGGAGATGCTCGCCGCCCTGGTGGGTGCGGTGGGAATCATCCTGGGCAATCTCTGGGTCATGGTGGGCATGGTGGCCCTCATGGGCACGCAGTCGACCTTCTTCAGCCCAGCGCTCAACGGCTCCATTCCGGAACTTTATCCTTCCAGCTACGTCACCAAGGCCAATGCTGTCCTGAGGATGATCGTCACCGTGGGAATCCTGGTGGGGATTTCCTTCTCGGGCTTCGTGCTCGATATCCACGGCGAGCCGGTCTTCGGTGCGGTTAGGGGGCACGCCATGGTGGGCTTTGCGGTGATCGTCTATGCCCTCCTGGGGCTAGTGGTGAGCCTTTGGATCCCGACCCGGAAGGCCGCGGATCCAGGCAGGGCCTTTCCCTGGACGGGTCCCGTGGACACGGTCAGAGAGCTGGTGGAGGTCTGGAAGGACCGTCAGTTGGGCCGCATTCTGGTGGCGGATGTCTTCATCTGGGCCGTGGGCGTCTTCCAACTGCTGGTGATCAACAGTCTGGGCAAGCTCCAGTTCAATCTGAGCGACTCTCGCACGAGCCTCCTGGTGGCCAGCCAGCTCATCGGCATCGCGCTGGGCGGCCTGCTGGCGGCGCGCTTTGCCAAGGGCGAGCGATGGTTCAAGGTGCTCCTTCCCGCGGGCGTGGCCATGGGTGTTTTCATGCTCGTCATCGGTGCGGTGCCCATGCTCCCCGAAACCGCCCGCATTCCCGCGCTCTACGTGCTGGTGGGACTGGCTGGCGTCGCCGGTGGCTTGTTCCTGATCCCGTGCGAAAGCTTCCTGCAGATCCGGCCCGCTCCAGAGCGCAAGGGCGCAGTCTGGGCTTCCGCGAATTTCGCATCCTTCTCCGGAATGGCCGCCGCCAGTGTGCTCTACATTCCCTTGACCGTCCTCCGCCCCACCTTCGCCTATGGGTGCCTGGGATTGATTTCGCTCCTGTTCACGCTCTGGATGGCCCTCGAATTCCGGCACAAGGATTGGGCATGATCGCAGCCCTCTTCCGCGGCTTCAGCCGGATGATGCTCCGGTTGCGGTACAGCATCACAGTCTCGGGACTGAAGGACGTGATCGCCAAGGGCGACCGTGGCGTCCTGTTTTTGCCCAATCATCCGGCCCTGACGGACCCGGTGATCGTGATGTCCGAACTCCACCGGCACTTCAAGCCCCGCTCCCTGGCAGACCGCGATCAGATCAGCCCGCCGGGCGTGAATTTCCTGGCGAGGAAGATGGGGGCCCGCTCCCTGCCTGATGTGGGTAAGTATGGCGAGGCCTGCAGGCCCGAGGTGGAGCGCATTCTCGAAGAGTGCATCGAGGGACTCAAGGCCGGTGAGAATCTGCTGCTCTATCCCGGCGGCCATCTCATGGCCAGCCGGTTCGAGGAGCTGGGCGGCAACAGCGCGGTGGAGACGATCCTCAAGCTGGCCCCGGAGACCCGGGTGGTGCTGGTCCGGACCCGCGGCCTGTGGGGCAGCCGGTTCAGCCGGGCCCAGGGCCGGCCGGAATTCATGAGCGTGCTGGTCTCCGGGATCCGCACGGTCCTGGCCAACCTGGTGTTCTTCACCCCGCGGCGCCAGGTGACGGTGGAGGCCCAGGAACCCCTGGACCTGCCCCGCGCCGCCGGCCGCGAGGCCATGAACCGGCGGCTGGAGGCCTTCTACAACGAGGCCGCGCTGCCGGCCCTGCACGTGCCCTACACCTTCTGGGAGGCCGGCGGCATCCGCCCGCTGCCCGAGCCGCCCGAGGTGCATCTTTCCGGCGAGCCGGGCGAGGTGCCCGCGGACGTGCGCGAACTGGTGCTGGCCCAGCTGGAGCGCATGGCCGGCCGCAGCGGCTTCAAGGATGGCGCGGAGCTGGCCCGGGACCTGGGCATGGACAGCCTGATGCGGCTGGAGCTGCAGTTCTGGATCGAGCGGGAATTCGCCCACCCGGTGAGCGACCCGGAATCCCTGCACACGGTGGGCGACGTGATGCTGGCCGCGTGCGGCATGGCCATCGACGCCGGGGGCGCCCCGCTCAAGCCGGTGCCCTCGCCCTGGTTCGCCGAGAACCAGCTGCCGGTCATGATCCCGGCGGGGAACAGCATCCCCGAGGTGTTCCTGGCCCAGGCCGCGCGCAACCCGGACCGGGTCGCGCTGGCCGACCAGATGGGCGGCGTGCGCACCTACCGCGACCTGATCACCGCCGTGTTCGCCCTGAAGCCGACGATCGAGGCTTTCGAGGGCCAGTACGTCGGCATCATGCTTCCGGCCACGGCCGGATCCGCGGCGCTCTACCTGGCGGTGAGCTTCGCCGGCAAGGTCCCGGTGATGGTCAACTGGACCGTCGGATCGCGCAGCCTTTTGCACGGGCTCGAGGTGCTCGGCGTCATGCACGTGATCACGGCCCACTCACTCTTGTTCCGTCTCGCCGTGGAGGGGCCGCAAGTTG
>DCFP01000142.1 GCA_002319925.1 Holophagaceae bacterium UBA1801
GCCTATGGCGCGCAGGTAGAGCAAGGCTTCGACAGTCCTGTGGACTGTAGAAGCCGTTCGGCCGCAGGCCGATGCTCGTGCGCAGCCAGAGGCGCGCCCCGAAGGGGAACCCTTCCTCCCCAGCCATTCGCAAAGGGCCGACATCAATCGGCCCTTTGCGATTTTGGAGGAAGGATTCGAATCGCCTATGGCGCGCAGGTAGAGCAAGACTTTGACAGTCCTGCCTTTCAATGCCCCTCCGCCAACACCGGGCGATAGATGTTGTCCCGCTGCCAGGGGTCGAAATCGGCGCTGCGGATCATGCGGTCCATCTCAGCCCGGTTGACGGAATAGCTGGTTCCGGCGGAGCTGACGACATTCTCCTCGATCATGAGGCTGCCCATGTCATCGCACCCGTAGTGGAGAGCTAGTTGCCCTACCTTGTGTCCCATGGTCACCCAGGAACTTTGAATGTGATGGAAGTTGTCGAGATAAATTCTTGCAATTGATATAGTTCGAAGATATTCCACATCCGTTGGCTTAAGGATTTTCCCTTCCCATGGCGTATGGCCTGCTTGGAAAGGCCAGGCCGCAAAGGCTGTGTGCCGTCCGATTCCGCCCCGCTGGATGGCGCGATCCTGTTGCTCGCGGAGGACTCTCAAATGCTCAATCCGGTCTGAGAAGGATTCGCCGATACCGAACATCATGGTCCCAGTGGTCATCATTCCGATCTCATGGGCCGTTTCCATGACCTCCAGCCATGCGGCTACATCGCCCTTTTTCGGCGAGATTTTCCTGCGTATGCGATCCACAAGGATTTCAGCGCCACCACCAGGAAGGCTCCCCAGACCCGCATCGCGGAGATCTTCCAGCGTCTTGCGCAGGCTTTGGCCACTCAATTCAGCCATCTTCCGGATCTCGATGGGCGAGAATCCGTGGACCCAGATGCCGAGTTCATGGTTGAGAAACCTCACCAGGTCCAGATAGAAGTCCCAGGAAAGACCTGGATGCACACCTCCCTGGATCAGCAGTCCGGTGCCGCCTACTGATTTTGTCTCTTCAACTTTCCGCCTCAATTCTTCTTTAGTCAGAACGTATCCATTTGAACTCGATGGTTGGACATGGAAGGCACAGAAGGAACAATTGATCTGGCAGATGTTCGTGTAGTTCACGTTCCGGTCCACGACATAGCTGACCCGCTGGAGATCGTTGAGCCGGTTCCTGACGGTACGGGCTGCGATGCCCAGATCGTGAAGATCCGCGTGCTGGGCAAGAATCAGGGCTTCTGCCTCCGTGATGCGTTTTCCGGCCATGACTGAATCCAGAATGAGTGCCGGTTCGACGGATGGTGAGACATGCTCCATGGGTGCTCCAACGTTACAAGGGTAGTCGATATATAAAAATCAGGCCCGCAAGCGGGCCTGAAAGGCATTGAATCAAAGGCGTTCTATTCCACCGGGGCCAGAGCCACCGTCTTCTCCTTCGGAACATTCTTGTGGGAAGCCTGGCGCTTGCCAGCCTGCTTGTGCGCTTGGGTTTCCAACTTGTCCAGGGCCTGGGACAGGCTGGCATACATATCATCTGTTTCAGCACTGGCCAGGAAGTCGCTTGACCGGGTTTTGACCGAGACTTCAGCCTGATGCCTGTGTTTCTCCACGCTGAGGGTCACGTGGATATCGATGATGTCGTCAAGGTATGAGGTCATTTTGTCCAGACGTTCCTGGGCGAACCCTTTGAGAGCGTCCGAAACCTCTACATGGCGGCCGGTGAAGATGACCTTCATCACGGACTCCTATAAAAAGGGCCTGATGGCCCGGTGAAAGGCTTGCGTACCCAATCTGGTGCAACGTGCCCAATCCATGTTCCCTAGTTCATCGGCGTCGGCGACGGGATGCTGGAGGAATTTTAAGTTCCTCACGATATTTGTTGACCGTCCTCCTGGCCACCTTGATACCGTCCCGTTCCAAAAGTCTTGCGATGGTTTCATCGGATAAGGGTTTGGCTGAGTCTTCCGCCTGTACCAGGGCCTTGATCTTGTGTTTGACCACCGTGGCGGAGACATCGTCCCCGCTCGATGACCCCAGGCTGGCGCTGAAGAAGTAGTTCAGGTCGAACAGTCCCTGCGGGGTATGGATCGTCTTGGCTTTAACCACGCGGGAAATGGTGGATTCGTGGAATCCCGTAGCTTCTGCCACGTCCCTCAGGACCATGGGTCGTAGCCTTTCGATGCCGTTATCCAGGAAATCTTTCTGCAGTTCCACGATGGAGGCGGCGACCCGCAGCACCGTGCGATTCCGGTCCTCGACACCCCGGATGAAGTCCCTGGCGGAGCGATACCGTTCGCGGATGAAGTCCTTGTCGTTCTTGGCCTCGGAAGAAGCCAGGAAGGTGCGGTATTCGCTGCTCACCTTGAGTCGGGGGACTCCCTCATCATTGAGGTAGATTCTCCAATTGCCGTCTTCGCCCTTCAGGACCACGATATCCGGCTTGACCACCCGCTCGCCCTCGGGATCAAAGGCTCGGCCTGGCGCCGGATGCAGATGCCGAAGGATGTTCAAGGCCTCGGTGAGGTCCTCCTCGGAGCACAGCAGGACTTTCCGCAGCTTGGCGTTGTCACGGAGGCTAAGGAGATCCGAATGGTCCTGGATGATCTGGACGGCGAGGTCATCGGGTTCGCTGCCCGCATGCCTCAATTGCAGCAGGAGGCTTTCCTTGACCGAGAAACAACACACGCCGCTGGGATCGAAATCCTGGAGGATCTCCAGCAGGCTGCTCAGCTGTACTTCCTCGATGCCCAATTCAACGGCCAGTTCTGCAAGATTGGTCTCGACGGGCTGGTCCGGGTCGATCCGCAGGAAGCCCTTGGGATCCACATGATCGATGATGCGTTCGAGGATGGGCGCCCGGGCATCGTCCATTTCCAGGGTCTGGTAGAGCTGGCCGAGCAGGTGTTCCTGGAGAGTCTCCACGCTGCTGAGCCGGTCCTCCCAGCTGGAACGCTCGTCGTCAGGGAGATTGCTAGTCCGCGGGATGTCCGTATCCCAGGAGTTCTCAGCTCCCATCTCCGTTTCCTGGACCTGGGAAATGCCCTCTTCCGTGAAGGCTTCCAGGTTTTCCGCATTCATTTCAGGGCTGGCCTCGGTCATGGGGCCGAGGTCCACCGTTTCAGTCCCTTCCGGCAACTCGACGTTTTCCTGGGCCGGGCTTTCCGGGGTATCCATGACCTCGGAATCCCTGCCTTCCTCGATGGCCTCCAGGCTTGGGACTTCGTCGCCGTCTTCCACCAGCTCCAGCAGAGGGTTCTCTTCCAGCTCCCGCTCGATGGTCTGGCTCAGTTCCTGCAAATTCATTTGCCACAGCTTCAGTTTGAGCTGCATGGCAGGCGTGAGCGCCAGGGTCTGGCTCTGGGTCAGTCGTTGCGAAAGATTTGGTCCGAGATTTGCCATTAGTCCAGTCTGAAGCGGTCACCGAGATACACCCGGCGGATGTCAGGGTCCTCTGCGATTTCGTTGGGGAGCCCGTGTTTCATGATCATGCCATCCGCCAAGATATAGGCGCGGTCGGCGATCTGCAAGGTCTCACGGACATTGTGGTCGGTGATGAGAACGCCGATGCCGCGGGCCTTCAGATCGGCGATAAGCCCTTGGATTTCAATGACAGACTTGGGGTCGACGCCCGCAAAGGGCTCGTCCAGGAGCATGATCCTGGGCTCGGTCACCAGGGCGCGGGCCATCTCGCAACGGCGGCGCTCACCACCCGACAGGCTCATACCCACGGTGTTGCGGACCTTCTGAAGGTGAAATTCAGAGATTAATTTTTCGCACCTCTGTATTT
>DCFP01000157.1:0-12663 GCA_002319925.1 Holophagaceae bacterium UBA1801
CGCTGGTGCCTTCGCCGATGGTGCAGAGCTTCACATCCCGATAGAACTTCTCCACGGGGAAGTCCTTGATGTAGCCGTAGCCGCCGTGGATCTGTACGGCTTCGTCCGCGATCCTGCAGGCGATCTCGGAGCTGTAGAGCTTCGCCATGCTGGCTACCTTGCCATAGGATTGCCCGCGATCCTTCAGGTCCGCGGCCTTGTAGACCAGCAGCCGCGCGGCTTCCACGAGCACCTGCATATCGGCCAGCTTGAACAGAATCGCCTGATGATCGGCGATGGGCTTGCCGAAGGTCTGGCGACCTTTCGCGTAATGGGCGCTGGCCTCGAAGGCGCCCTGGGCCATGCCAAGAGCCAAGGCCGCGATGCTGATCCGCCCGCCATCCAGGGTCTTCATGGCCTGGTGGAAGCCCACCCCCTCTTCGCCCAAGAGATTTTCTTCGGGCACCTTCACATCTTCCAGGATCAGCTCGGAGGTGTCGCTGGCTCGCATGCCCAGCTTGTTCTCCTGTTTCCCAGCCCGGAAACCGTTCATGCCCTTTTCGAGGATGAAGGCGCTGATACCATCGCCACCGCCCTTGCCCTCGCGGTGAGGGCGCGTGCGGGCCATGACCACGCAGATGTCCGCCACGGCGCCGTGGGTGATGAAATTCTTGGTGCCATTCAGGACCCAGTGCGAACCTTCCTTTTTCGCATGGGTACTCAGCGAGCCCGCGTCACTCCCGGCTCCGGGTTCCGTGAGGCCCCAAGCCCCGAGCACCCGGCCACTGGCCAGGGGCACCAGGTACTTCAGGCGCTGGGCCTCGCTGCCCATGGCATAGATATGGTTGGCACAAAGACTGTTGTGGGCCGCTACGCTCAACCCGACGCTGCCATCGACCCGAGCGAGCTCCTCCACCACCACGGCGTATTCCAGGTAGCCCATGCCCGCGCCGCCATATTCCTCGGGAAAGATGACGCCGAGCATGCCCATCTCGCCGAGCTTGCGGAGAACTTCCATGGGAAAGACCCGGCCTTCATCCCAGACCATGATCTGGGGCCGGATTTCATGTTCCGCGAACTTTCGGACCTCCTGCCGCAGTGCCTCGACGTGATCCGGAAGTGCAAAGTCCACGGTTCCCTCCGAAGGTTCCCCGGCTCATTGGATGCCGGGTTCCGAGAGAGAGGCGCGGGTTTACATGGATCGTTCAAGAAATCGATATCCAATGAATGGATTCATCGCTTCGTTCCCCAGAGCATCAGGTACCGGGACCACCAGGGTACGGAGCCCTTGTCCCGTAGATCGGCTTCCAGCCGCTGCATGCCGCGCGCGAAGGCCTCGGCGCTGATGAGGTGCAGGGAGGAGAAAGCCTTGTCCCGATAGCGCTGAATATCCGTGAGGGCATGGCGGAACTCCACGGTTTCCTCGCGGATGGCCGTGAAGCCTGACTCCAGCATCATCTGCTTCAAATCCTGAATCTTCGGGTAGCGGCCCAGCTCCACGTCGATGGTCTCGGGAAAGTAGGTGGAAAGCGGCTCGCGATGGCGAATGATGTCCTCGGAATCCGTCACAGTGCATAGGAGCCCGCCGGGCCTCAGGACGCGCATCGCTTCGCGATAGTGCGCCGGCCGGTCCTCCACGTGGTGGATCACATCCACGGACAGCACCAGGTCGAAGAAGGCGTCGGCGAAGTCGAGGCGTTCCGCCCTTCCCTCCTTGAAGCGAGCGGAGGCCGCACGGGCCTTGGCCGTCGCCATCATTTCCTGTGAAGGTTCGATGCCCCAGCACTCGCAGCCCACAGCCTGCTCGATGGCCACGGCGTAGTTGCCCGTGCCGCAGCCCACATCCAAGATGCGCGATGCAAAGGTGAGGCGGCCATCCTCGATCAAGTGTCTCAGCACTTCCGGATGCGTCCGGCGATGCTTCGCATAGTCGCGGGCAAGGGAGTTATAGTTCATGCTCATGGCGTTTCTCCTTCGGCTACCGCCTCGTCCGCCGGGTGGTCCCAGCGATGGAGCATCACGAATCCCGCCGCACAGCCCAGGGCCACCAGGGCTGTGATCATCCAGGAAATGTGAATGCCTGCACCGGTGATGATGGCGCCGAAGATCCCTGGCGATAACAATCGACCGGTGCTGGACATGAACTCGCGGATGGACTGGAAGCGCCCACGGAAATTGACCGGTGTGTGGTGGGCCAGGTAGGCGCCCTGGTTGATGGCCAGCATCACTTCGCCGCTGGTCCAGATGTAGGTCGATAGGGCGAGCATCGGCATCCCGAGCCGGAACATCAGCATCCCGAAGCCGATGGCGTAGAGTGCAGAGCCCATGGCCATGGTGATGGGCCCCGAGAGGCGGTGGGTGAGCCGCGTGAGCAGGGCGGTGGAAGCCAGCACCACGACGGCGTTGAAGGACATCAGGAACCCGAAATTGGCTGCGCCGCGCGGACCGAACATCTCGGCGGTGTAGAGGGTCAGGCCGAAGGTGGTCTGGCCATAGGCGAGGCTCACGAAGAGCGAAATGATGCAGAAGGCCACCAGCAGCGGCCGGTCCAGGAAGGCCCGGAAGGCACTGCCCTCGATGGCCTTCTCGGAATCCATGAGGCGGGCTGCGGAGGCCGCCGCGGGAATCAGCTTCAGAAGCAGAAGCAGGACCAGGGACAGGGACAGCGCGATGCCATTGCCGAAGAACACCCAGACCAGGTGCTTCTCGAAGAGGAAGCCCGCGAGCATGGGACCGATGGCCACGCCCAGATTGACGCCCAGGTAGCTCAGCGAAAACCCCTCCTTGCGCTGGTGCTGCGGGCAGAGATCCATGATGAGGGCCGCAATGATGGGCTTGACCGAGCCCTGGAAGAGGGCAGCGAGCACGAGCACGCGCGGGATCATCATGGAGGGCGGCAGGAAACCGCAAAGGCTCGTGAGCAGTCCTGTTCCCGCGATGCAAATGGCCAGCACACGCTTGCGCCCCAGGTGGTCGCTCACCTTCCCGGAGATGAGCGTTCCCGCCAACCCGCTGGCCACGTTGGCCATGATCCAGAAACCAGCGGCAACCCCGCTCAGTCCCAGCCTCCGCGTGAGGAACAGGGTGAGGAAGGGGAAGACGAAATCCCCGCCACGCATGATTACCTGCAGCGCGAAGACGGCCCACACCGAGCGGGGAAGGCTCAGATAATCGCCCAGCAGGAATCGAATGATTCTCCGGATCATGGCGCGGCTTTCAGGATTCGGTACCAGTAGGGATACACCACGGTGTAGCCAAGGCGCCGGTACAGTTCCTCCGCGGGCGTATTGCCGATGAACACCTGGAGGTAGGACCGCTTCGCGCCAGCAGCCACCGCCTCGGAGAGAACGGATTCCATGATGCGGCAGCCTAGTCCCCGCCCTCGGAGATCCTTGCGGACCACCACGTCGAAGACGCCAGTCCAGCCATCTTCCACCACCGTCAGGGCGCAGGCGGCGGGGCCATCTTCGCCTTCCAGCAGCACGTAGCGGCAGGCAGGCACGATGTGTTCCATGATGGCCCGCGCGGCGGTGGATTGCCGTTCGGTGAGCGCACTGGATTGCGTGTAGAACGCAAACCATGGATCGGACAGATGTTCGTCCACCCTGCATCGCAAGCCTGGAACCCGCTTCACCTCCGAGGCTTGGAGGTTCTCCAGCACCATCACGTTTGTGTCGGCTTCCCGGACGTATCCTCGCCTCTCCAATGCTTCATCAAGGTTTCCGGGCTGGGCCGCGGAGGTGAGCTTGAAGGTGGGTTCCACGCCTCGGGTGTGGGCCAGGGCCTCGCAGTGATCGATCCGCGCCTCCAGATCCGACGTGCCCGAGAAGAGGGGAAGCACGCTGTTGGCGCGGCGCGTATAACCTTCGGCGAAACGCATGACCCAGCCATCCACCTGCACCGATCGCAACCCCGGCCAGGCATTGGCCGCCAGTTCCTCGAGCCTGCGGATCATTTCACACCTCCCTTGATGAATGCGGCGATGGCCTGCAAGCCTGCCTCCACGCCCTCAGGCATCAGTTCGTAATCGGCCCTTCCATCCGGCCCTTCGCGCAACTCGACGAAGCCCGCATCCTTGAAGACCTTGAAGTGGCGGGAGGCCGTGGAGGGATTCATGCCCAGGAATTCGGCCATTTCCAGGTTCGTGGCGGGTCCCTCTGCCAGGCGCCGCAGCATGCGCAGGCGCGTGCGGTCCCCCACGGCCAGCGCCGTGAGCAGCAGGCCATCGGGGGCTTCGCTCATGTTTCCCGGCGCCGAAGACGCCACAAGGAACAGCAGTGTCCCGCCGTTCCTCCAGAAGGTGAGGCGGCGCGTGGCGATGAGGGACGGGGTCACCACCATGCGCTCGACGTCCGCTTCCTTCATGCGGAACTCCGGCTTGATGCGGAAGGCGATCTCCCCCGTCCGAGTCCGCTGGAGTCGATCCGAGATACTGAGCAAGTACGACCAGGGCCCGGCCTCCTTCATGCCTCGTGCGATGGCTTCCGAGGCCTCGAGGAGACAGCGGGATCGTCGCGCTGCTTCAGGCGCGATGCCCGTCCTGAGAATCCGGCCGAGCAACCGACTCGCGGCCTCGATGGACGATTCCGCAGGCACCGAGGATTTCCGTCCCATTCCCTGGAAGGGCTTCTTGCGTGCCAGAGGCAGGGCACCTTGGGGTTCGTGGGCCAGCTGCGTCAACCCCTCCTCCGCGCCCTTCAGGCCCGCCGCGCCTGGCTCCAGCAGCGTTCCCAGGATCGAGAGCCAGCCATCCGTGGCCTTGCCGATCTCCTCCACCTGTAACTGTTCCGCCGCGCTCAGCCGGTCCTGGATCCCCTGCATGGCCGGGTTGAAGGGCGAGAAGCGCACGGGTTCATAAGCTTGGCGCAGCACCAGGGCCGCGTCGAGAACGGGGTAGTAGCCGATCCGGAGTTCCATGGGGAATCCTTAATTGCATCAATGCGCAATTAAGCAATATCAAACTCAAAACCCCCCGTCAAGACCCCAGGGTCTATCCTGGCCCTCCGGATGGACGAATCGATGAGCAGCCCCATGGAACTGACTGAAAAGCGCGGACGCATCGAACTCCGCATCACCGCCCAGTTCCTGGGACGAGATCTCTGGGTGGGCCTCTCGGGCGGCGACCGCGAGCACATCGGCGCCGTGGCCTTGGCTTCTCCGGTCGATGGCGTGCTCGGTACCCTCGTGGTGCCCCGGCATCGGGAGGAAGAGCTGGCCAGGGACGTGGCCGCCCGCGTGAGCGCCCATCTGCAAGCCGTGGTCTGTGTGGCCTGCGGCATCCATGTGGACGGGCTCCAACCCGGAGAACTGGAAGAGATCCTCGCCATGGCCAAGGTGCTCACGGATCGGTTGCTGGAGCGGCTCGAAGCCTGATCCCTCCCCTTTCCAGCAGGCACTTGCCTAAGCGCCCCACTCGCGCTAAAAGGAACTTTTGATTCTCCGGAGAACCGCACCATGGCCGAATCCATCGCCCCGTCGGGGATCGAGAAGCGCGAGTTCAAGAGCGAGCTTCGCCAGATCCTGAACATCATCACTCACTCGCTGTACTCCCATAAAGAGATCTTCCTTCGGGAGCTCATCAGCAACGCCAGCGACGCCATCGACAAGATCCGCTTCAATTCCCTCCAGAACGAGGCGCTGCTGGAAGGCAACCGCGACTGGAAGATCAAGCTCATCGCCGACAAGGCCGCGGGCACGCTGACGATTTCCGATAACGGTGTGGGCATGTCCCATGACGGCATCATCGATAACCTGGGCACCATCGCCCGCTCGGGCACCCGCGAGTTCCTGGACAGCCTCAAGGAGGCAGATGCCGCCTCCCGGCCCGAGCTCATCGGGCAGTTCGGTGTGGGCTTCTATTCCGCCTTCATGGTGGCGGACAAAGTCACCGTCGTCTCCCGCGCCTTCGGCGAGCCTGCCGTGCGCTGGATCTCCGACGGTCTGGGCGAATTCACCCTGGAGACCGTCGAGAAGGCGGGCCGGGGTACGGATGTCACGCTGCATCTGAAGGAAGAGGAGAAGGAATTCCTGGAGGACTGGCGCCTGCGATCGGTGGTGAAGCAGTTCTCGGATTTCATCGAGCACCCCATCGTCATGGATGTGGAGAAGAAGGGCGAGAACGACCTCAAGACCATCGAGGAGGAGACCCTCAATTCCCGGAAGGCCCTCTGGCTGCGCAGCAAGAGCGACGTGACCGCCGAGGAGCACAACACCTTCTACAAGCAGACCTCCGGCGACTTCGAGGATCCCCTCAAGGTGATCCACTATGCGGCTGAAGGCACCTTGGAATTCAAGGCCCTGCTCTATATTCCGAAGCACAAGTCCTTCGAGCTGCAGTTCAGCGAAGGAAAGACCGGTCCGAAGCTCTACATCAACCGTGTGCAGATCATGGACCACTGCGAGCAGCTCCTGCCCGCGTACCTGCGCTTCGTGAAGGGCGTGGTGGACTGCTCCGACCTGCCTCTGAACGTCTCCCGCGAGCTGCTCCAGCACAACCCGCTGCTGGAAAAGATCCAGAAGAGCCTCGTGAAGAACATCTTCCAGGCCCTGGAAGAGTTGCGGGCCGCGGACTACGAGGCCTATGTCGGTTTCTACACGGAACTCGGAAACATCCTGAAGGAAGGCCTGGGCCGCGACTGGGCCAACCGCGAGGCCATCGCCAATCTGCTGCTCTTCGAAAGCCTGAAGACCGAGAAGGGCAAATACATTACCTTGGCCCAGTACCTCGAGGCCATGCCCTCTGATCAGACGGACATCTACTACCTGACCGGCGAGGATCGCGCAGCTCTGGAGCATGCACCCACCCTCGAGGCCTTCCGTCACAAGGGCTGGGACGTGCTGCTGCTCTCGGATCCCATCGACGATTTCGTGTTCCCCATGCTGCCGGACTATAAGGGCAAGGCTCTGAAACCCGCGGACCGCAACGCGCCGGAGCTGGCTCCCGAGGATCAGAAGAAGGCCGAAGAGGCAACGGAGACCTTCAAGCCGCTGCTTTCGCTGCTCAAGGAAAAGCTGACCGAGCTGAAGGACATTCGCCTGTCGAAGCGGCTCAAGGAGAGCGCCTCCTGCCTGGTGGCCGACGAAGGCGCCATGGGCGCCCACATGGAGCAACTGCTGCAGAAGCTCGGAAAGGCCGAGGGCGCGCCCGCGCCGCGGATCCTGGAGCTGAACCCCGAGCACCCGGCGGTGCAGAGCCTGATGAAACTCCACGGGGCGAATCCCGCGGACCCGCGCGTGGAAACCCATGGCCGCCTGCTCTACGATCAGGCCGTGCTCGCCGAGGGCTCGCGCCTGGCCAATCCCAGCGACTTCATCCGGCGGATCAACGAACTGCTGGTGAAGGACGGTCAGTAGGCCGCTGCCACGAAATTACCTGATCAAGCCGGTGCCGCCCGCGGCATAGGTCGCTGTAGCGAACCAACCAGAAAGGCGCTGGTTGTTTCGTGACGGCTCCTATGTTCAGGAGAAAACGGGAGTCCTGTGTCCCGTGAAGGCCGGGACTTCCACGATGAACACGCTCCCCTTCGGCGCATTCTCTTCGACCCAGATGCGTCCGCCGTGGGCTTCTGCCACCAGCTGGCAGAAGGTGAGGCCCAGCCCCGAGCTGGACCGGACTCTGGAGCCCTCCTCTTCCAGCCGCGTGAACTTGTCGAAGATGGCGCCGCGCATGTGCTCGGGAACTCCCTGGCCCTCGTCGCGAACCCTCACGTAGGTGCCGTGTTCGTTGACACCGGCCTCGATCTGGGTCCGGCCGCCTGGCGGCGAGTACTTCAGTGCATTGTCCAGCAGGTTCAGGATCACCCGACCCATCAGCTCCTGATCGGCTTCCATCAGCACACCCTGTTCGCACTCCCAACTCAATGTCTGGTTCAGGCGCTGGGCGCGGTACTCCACCTCCCGCAACAGACCCGGGATCAGGTCGCAGAGGCAAAACTTGGTGCGGTGCAGTTCGAGCCCCATCTGCTCCGCGCGACCGATGTCCAGGATGTTCTGGACCATGCGGGCCATGCCCTGGGCGGTTTCGCGGATCCGGCGCAGGGGAACCTGGAGGGACGGCGGATTGTCGGCACGATCGCTCAGGAGATCCAGTCCCACCTGGATGGTGGCCAAGGGGTTCTTGAGATCGTGGACGATGAATTCGAAGAGCTGTTCCCGCTGCTTCTGGGCATCGATGAGCGCATCCCGTTCCGCCTGGATCTCCGACTGGAGCCGCTTCAGCCGCATGAGGCTGCGGATCCGGACGATCAGCTCCGTGGGAAAGACGGGTTTGCGGAGGAAGTCGTCGCCCTTGGCCTTGAAGGCGTCCGCATGGGTCTCCGGCCGTTCGTCCGCCGTCAGGAAGATGATCGGAAGCACCTCGCCGCCGGGCATGGCGCGGATCCGGCGGCAAGTCTCGAGGCCGTCCATGCCGGGCATGAGGATATCCAGCAGCACCAGTTCAGGCCGGAAGGCAGTCAGCAGTTCGAGGGCCTCCTCGCCGCCGCCCGCGGTCTCCACCTGGTAATGCCCCCGCTCCAACATGGCACGGAGACTCCGGCGCGCGATCGCATCGTCGTCCACGACGAGGATGCGGGCACCAAAATCCGCCCGGCGCGTGTATATAGCGGTGCTGTCCATCAAGCCCTCTGTCACTCGTGTCGGCCGGATTCAGGGATTCCTGAAGTCCTGGACCGGCCCGTTTGAGTAAATTTTCATAAATCCAGCCCATGCAGTGCTTCCTTTGCGATACATCGCTCTGGAAGAGATCTTCCGCCTGGGTGATGGGTTTAGTAGGTGATCCGCTTGAAGAGGATCTCGTTCTCCAGGTAGATGTGCCGGATGAGGCTTTCCGCCAGGGTCTCGCATGCCCGGTAGAGGCCCTTCTGCACGGGTGGCGCGTTTTCCGGGGCCGTGAACCCGGAGGTCAGCCCCCAGATCCGCTTCAGGAGCCCCGCCGCCGCTTCGTGCTCGTCCTCGAACAGTTCCAGGGGATCCTTGAGCTCTTCCTCCACCTGCACTTCCCGCCCTTCCTCCTTGGCCAGAATGGCCGGGAACAGCGTCACCTCCTCCATTTTCAGGTGGCCGCGCATTTCCGAGCAGAAGAGATCCACCTCGTCGCGGATGGTGATGAACAGCGGGATGCGGTGGCCTTCCAGGAGGGCTGCTTCCTCCGCCCAAGTTTCCAGCTCCGCCATGCCGAACCGCGTCTCGCGGTGGTAGCGCTCCATGATGTGCTTGACCAGATCCGAGATGGACGCCTCTTTCCAGGCGTTCAATTCCTCGCGTTCCTGGTTCCATTTATCTGGGTCGTGAATCATGCCGAACTCCCTGGCTTTCTGCGGGGTCCTACGGCAGGAAAGGCTTCGAACCCAGTCTTCTGGCCAAACTATACATTGGGCCAGCCCGTTTGCGTACAGTAATGAATGAACCGAAGGCCGGTGCCGCTTTGGAGGTCGAGTGTCCCGAAAACCATCACGCGATCAAGCCGCGGAACTTCCGGCCGTTGAACTCGTTCTCCATCCTGATTCGCCCCGGTTCTCTATTCAAAGCCTCCAGGCCAGAGCCAGTCTCCTGGACCTGGGCCTGCTCTCCTTGGGTTTTACCTTGACCGGAGCCCTGGAGGAGCTGGAAATCCCTCCCATCGCGGACCCCGAGCGCCGGGACCGGCTTTGGGAGCACACGTGTTTCGAGGCCTTCATCCAGCTTCCTGGCACCGAAGGCTATCTCGAACTGAATCTCGCTCCCTCGACCCACTGGGCCGCCATGCGCTTCAGCGGCTACCGCCAGGACGGCCAGCCCCAGGAGGATCTGGATCCTCGTCTGGTGGTCATCCGGAAGGGCGACCGGCTGGACCTTCACGCCATGGTGCGACTGGACCGAGCGTTCCCGCTGAAACCCACGGATCACCTGAAGCTCGCGCTTTCCGCCGTCCTCGAATCGAAGCGAGGGGAGCTCTCCTACTGGGCCATTCGGCACCCGAAAGGCCAGCCCGATTTCCACGCCCCCGAGGCCTTCGCCCTGGACGTGGCGCCCCTTCCCGATGAGGACTGAACCATGAAAACCGGCCTCGATCGATTGCTGGAGGACCGCGGATTGCGCAAGCCCCTGACTGGCCGGCGCGTGGCCCTGCTCGCCCATCCGGCTTCCGTCACAACGGATCTGCGCCATTCCCTGGACGCCCTCGCGGAGCTGGACGATCTCAAGCTGACCGCCGCCTTCGGCCCCCAGCACGGCCTCCGGGGTGACAAGCAGGACAACATGGTGGAATCTCCGGATTTCGTGGACTCCCTGCACCAGATCCCAGTCTTCAGCCTCTACGGCCAGGTGCGGCGGCCGACGCCATCCATGATGGACACCTTCGATGTGCTCCTGGTGGACCTCCAGGACCTGGGCTGCCGGATCTACACCTTCATCACGACCCTGCGCTACGTCCTGGAAGCGGCGGCGCAGCAGGGAAAAAGTGTCTGGATCCTGGATCGCCCCAACCCCGTCGGCCGTCCCGTGGAAGGTCTGCGCTTGAAGCCCGGTTGGGAGAGTTTCGTGGGCGCTGGACCACTGCCCATGCGGCACGGAATGACCATGGGGGAGTTGGCGAACTGGTTCACATGCACGCTTCACCTGGATGTCGATTGCCGCGTGGTGGCCATGGAGGGCTGGGAACCGGCCCAGGGCCCCGGTTTCGGCTGGCCCCTGGGCGAGCGGGCCTGGGTGAACCCCAGCCCCAACGCACCCAATCCCTGGATGGCGCGCTGCTACCCGGGAACGGTGATGCTGGAGGGCACGACCCTCAGCGAAGGCCGCGGCACGACTCGTTCCCTGGAATCGTTCGGCGCGCCGGACCTGGATGCCCTGGCCTTGCTCAGGCGGATGAAAGAGCTGGCTCCACAATGGATGAACGGCTGCCGCCTGCGCCCCTGCTGGTTCGAACCTACCTTCCACAAGCACGCGGGAAAACTCTGCGCGGGGGTGCAGATCCATGTGGAAGATGATTCCTACGCGCATGAGGCCTTCCGCCCCTGGCGGCTCATGGCCCTCGTCTTCAAAGCCCTGAGGAGCCTCCATCCGGAATACCCAATCTGGCGCAACTTCCCCTACGAATACGAGCAGGACCGGCTGGCCATCGATCTCATCAATGGCAGCGAAATCCTGCGCCAGTGGGTGGACGATGCCGCGGCCGGGCCATGGGCTCTGGAAGAGCTCGTACAAGCAGACGAAGCCTCGTGGCTGATGGAACGGGAGGAATTCCTGCTCTACCGCTGACTACGCGATGCCGGGTTTTCCAGCCAAACGGCGCAGGAGGCCCAACTGCCCGGAATGATAGGCTTCATGCCAGGCGAGAAAACGGATGGAACCTTCGACGGTGTCGGAACCATCGGGAAGTGTGCGCCCAAGCGGTTTTGTGACCATCTCGGGCGTGAGCTGCGCCCATCCCTCGGACATTCGCCGATGGGCATCATGGAAGGCCTGCACCACGTCGCGCATCTCCAAGGTGTCCGGAACATCCGTATCGGATGTCCCCCGCCCGAAGGCTCCCGTCCATTCCGCCATCATCGGCGGCAATCCCATCAGCTCCAGGACCCTCAGCCGGTAAGTGGTAAGGTGGCCGGTGATCCAGCGGGGCGAGTGGCCCGCGGCATCCTTCACCCGCCATTCCACATCGGAGAAATCCCCCACAAGACGGTCCAACATGCGATCGCCCACGGTAAAGAGATGCAGGATGGGATTGAGTTCGGGAACCATGGGAGGACCTCCGAGGGATCACCCTAGTCCTTGATCAGTCGCACCGTCAAGATTTCCCGGATCGTCGCGGACATGAGATCCTTGACGTTCGCGCTCCGCGAAGTGCTTCCATATTAAGAGCCCGCCCATGCCCATCAAATCACGCATCCGCACGGTCGCCCACTACCCGAAACCCGGCGTCATGTTCCGGGATATCACCACGCTCCTGAAAGATCCCGCCGGATTCCGCCAGACCATCGATGAATTCCTTGCCCACCTGAAGGGCCACAAGATCGACAAGGTCGTGGGCATCGAGTCCCGCGGCTTCATCATCGGCTCCGTGCTGGCGTACCAGCTGGGCGTGGGCTTCGTCCCCATCCGCAAGAAGGGGAAACTTCCCGCGGAAACTTTGGGCCACGACTACGAATTGGAGTATGGAACGGATCGCGTGGAGATCCACGTGGACGCCATTTCCAAGGGTGACCGCATCCTGCTCGTGGACGATCTGATCGCCACCGGCGGCACCGCGCACGCCTCCTGCGCGCTGATCCAGAGCATGGGCGGCAAGATCGTGGAGTGCTGCTTCGTCATCGATCTGCCCGATCTCGGCGGTCGGGCACGGCTCGAAAAGCAGGGTCACAAGGTTTTCGCCCTGTGCGAGTTCGAAGGGGATTGATCCTCCGGGATGCTGCCTGGCGGATTCAATCCTGGTTCGGAATTCCACTGGGAAAGACCTCATCTCCTTCCAAGGTCAGAAGGGCCTGCGCCTCGCTGGAGGGGAGTTCCTGCACGCCCTTCAGCTTGCGACCGATGGCACGGGTCCGGACCTGGGCCTTCTCCAGGGTGTCCGTGGCCAGATGGAGCTGTTTCTGGACCTTGTCGAGCACCTCTCCGTACTTCGTCCACTCGGTCTTGACCGCCGCCAGCAGGTTCCAGACCTCGCTGGACCGCTTCTGGATCGTCAGCGTGCGGAAGCCCATCTGCAGG
>DCFP01000157.1:12911-22948 GCA_002319925.1 Holophagaceae bacterium UBA1801
GGAAGCCCATCTGCAGGCTGTTGAGGATGGACCAGAGGGTCGTGGGTCCCGCGATCACGATGCGGAAGTCCCGCTGGATCTGATCGGCAAGCCCTATCCGGCGCATGACCTCCGCGAAGAGCCCCTCCGTGGGCAGGAACAGGATCCCGAAATCCGTGGTGCGCGGTGGGTCCAGATACTTCTCGCTGATTTCCTTCGCGCACAGGCGGATGCGGCTCTCCAGTTGGCGGGTGGCGGCCTCCAGGGCCTCGGAATCCTGGGCTTCCTGCAGGCGCTGGTAGTCCTCCACGGGAAATTTCGCATCGATGGGAAGCCAGACCGTTTCATCCTTTTCTTCGCCGTGCCCCGGTAGGCCGTGCCCCGGTAGGCCGGGCCCCGGCAGCTTGATGGCGAATTCCACGCGCTCATTTCCCCCCTTGGTGGCCACGTTGGCCGCGTACTGCTCCGGCGTCAGCACCTGTTCCAGCAGCATGCCAAGCTGCACCTCGCCCCAGGTCCCGCGGGTCTTCACATTGGTGAGCACCTTCTTCAGGTCGCCCACGCCGGTCGCCAGGATCTGCATCTCCCCCAAGCCCTTGGCGACCTGCTCCAGCCGCTCGCCCACCAGCCGGAAGGATTCACCCAAGCGTTTCTCGAGGGTGCCCTGCAGCTTCTCGTCCACGGTCTCGCGCATGCGTTCCAGGTGCTTGGCGTTGTCCTCCTGAAGGGCCTTGAGCCGGCTCTCCATGGACTCACGGACGCGCTCGAGCTTCTGGTCGTTCATCTGCATCAGGGCGGTGAGCTGCTGATGCAGCGTATCTCCGGACCCTTTCAGCGAACGGCCCATCTCCTCCCGCCCCCGCTGGGCGGCAAGTACCGCTTCATCGCGGTTCCGGGCGAATTCATCCCGAACAGCCCGCTCGAAGCGTTCCTGGGTCTTACCCAGTGCTTCCACCGCCTGGAGGACCTGGTCCAGGGCGCGGTCCCTGGTTCCTCGCCTGCGCCACAGTGAAACAACGAGCGACAGCACAGCGAGGGCAAGGGCGCCAACCATCCAACTATTCGCCATGAGCAGCTCCGGTAATCATTGCAGGCCGAGGACAGCATAGACTGTCCATGGACCGGACGATCGGCGGGAGCATTGCCCGCAGAAAAATGCCGCCTTGCAAGTGCGAAAGGGTCCCGGTGGATGCATCTTTGAACCTGGAGATGTGCAGGAGCATATTTCTCCTGGAGAACCCAACCGGTCTGGCCTTGGCTGAGTCTCTCCTAATGGAAGGAGCGGACCATGATCAGCCCCCTTCGTGTTTCAACCATCCTGCGATCGGCAGCTCTATCGCTTGTAACCACCCTTGCCTGGGCAAGCGCTCCCAGGGTCTGGCGGCCCCCCGCGCACGGCTGGCCTCACCAGCCAGGATTCCACCATGGCTTCCCGGGTTATCACTATCACGGTGGGCCGTGGTACTACGGCAGTGCTGGGTGGTACGGGCCTTGGCCGGGCGATTACTACGGCTTCTATCCACCCATCGGGTTTTCGATCTCCATCCTGCCCTTCGGGTTCTCCACCTACTGGTGGGGCGATGTGCCGTATTACTACTACGGTGGCGTGTACTACACGGATGCCCCTTCGGGGGGTTACACGGTGGCTCAACCGCCGCCGGAACGTGATGCCGAAATGACCCAACCACCCACCGGCACTCCGGATGCCGCGGCTCTGGATGCACTGCTGATCTCGCCCTTGAAAGGTCAGACGGAAGAGCAGATGAAGCTCGACCGCACGAACGCCCAGCGCTTTGCCCGGTCCAAGTCCGGTTACGATCCTGCCCACAGCGACTCGTCGGACCCAGGCACTCCGAGAGCCCGCCAGGCCTATCTCCGCGCCATGAAATCGTACTTGGAAGGAAGGGGCTACTCGGTCAACTGAACCCTGCTCCCGCGATTACAACTGTGAATGACGCCAAGAAGCGGTTCTCGCTTTGGCGATGGGCCGGAGGCTTCGCAATCGCGGCTCACGCGGCCTATTCATGCGGTCACAGGCGCCAGCTTCACTGCATCAGAGGCAATTGGCACATAGCCTAGATTGCAGAGGTATGAGCCATGAAACGTTTTCCGATCCATCGCCTCTTGATGGCGCTCCTGGGGCTTTCCTTGTTCCTGGTTTCCCAGGGCTGCTACATGGTTCCGCCCGAGTCCGGTTACCACCGATCATGGGATATGGATGGTTCGGACAGAGATTACCATCGCCACCATCACGATCACGATCGCATGGGCTGGAACCAAAGCCACAATGGCAACAGCTTCGACTTAGCAGGCTCCCAGAGGCATTGATTCCAGAATCGCCCACTCCCAAGGGTGAGTGATCCGGGCACGGACCCTGGAGGGAATAGCTCCGTGCAGGAAGGAACAGGGCTGCCGATATAATCGTGCCTTTGAGTCTTTCCCCCGGAGCCCTTCCCGTGCGCGCAGATGCCTATATCCGCTTAACCCGCAGCCTGGCTGTAGAGTGTTCGGTGGTCCGATGAAGGGGAGTTTTCTCACCTTCTGCGGGCGGCAACTCCTCAAGCTTCGGTACCGGGTGCGGATCGAGGGCATGGAAGCCGTCGTGGCCAAGGGCCGCAGCGGCATCCTGATTCTGCCCAACCATCCGGCCTACCTGGATCCCGTGGTCCTCCTGACCAACTTCTACCCGCATCTGCGGCCCCACATCCTCGCGGACAAGGACAACATGGCGCGACCCATGGTCCGCAGGCTCATCCAGCGGGTGGGCGTCATGCCCATTCCCGATCCCGCAGTCCATGGTGAAGCCTCCCTGCCCGAGGTGGAAAAGGTCCTGCGCGAATGCGGCGAGGGACTCCGCCGGGGCGAGAATTATATGTTCTACCCCGCTGGGCATATTTACCTCAGCCGATTCGAGGATCTCGGTGGCAACAGCGCCGTGGAGACGGTCCTGGCCGAGGCGCCCGACGCTCGCGTGGTGCTGGTGCGCACCACGGGCTTCTGGGGCAGCAGTTTCTCCAAGGCCGTGGACCGCCACCCGGACTGGGGCAAGTGCGTTCTGCGCGGTTTCAAATCCCTCCTGAAGAATTTCCTCTTCTTCGGACCCCGCCGGGAGATCCGGATCGAGCTGTCGGAACCTGCGGATTTCCCGAGGAATTCAGACCGCATGGCCATGAACCGCTTCATGGAGGCCTTCTACAACCAGGACGCACCCAAAGCGCGCTACGTGCCCTACACCATCTGGGAGCGCGGCGGCGTGCGGGAGCTGCCCGAGCCCGCCATCGAGAAAATCGAAGGCAATCTGGACGAGGTTCCGAAATCCATCCGGGACCAGCTGCAGGTGAAGCTTTCGGAACTGGCCGGCAAGACGGAATGCCCGGATGCGGCAATGCTGGCGCGGGATCTGGGCCTGGATAGCCTGACCCGCATGGAACTTCAGCTGTGGATCGAGCGGGAATTCGGTCACGAGATCCCCGATCCCGAAATGCTGCAGACCGTGGGTGATTGCATGCTAGCAGCCTGCGGCAAGGCAGCGGGAGCCACGCATTCCGCCCTGAAGCCACCGCCCGAGAGCTGGTTCGAATCCGGCCTCGCCATGCAAGTTCCTTCGGGAGAAACCATCACGGAGGTCTTCCTGCGCCAGGCCGCGCGGGATCCTCACCGCGCCGCGGTCGCCGACCTCCAGGGTGGACAAAGGAGTTACCGCGATCTCCTGACGGCCATCCTGGCTCTGAAGCCTCACATCGAGGCCTTGGCGAACGGGCGCGTGGGCATCATGCTCCCCGCTTCCAGCGCCACCGTCGTGGCCTATCTCGCGGTGCTCTTCGCGGGCAAGGTGCCCGTCATGGTCAACTGGACCGCAGGCTCCCGGAATCTGGTCCACGGCCTGCAACTGCTCGGCGTGGAGAAGGTGCTCACTTCGGCGCAGCTCGTGTCAAAGGTGGAGTCCATGGGCACCGATCTCTCGGGCATCCGTGATCGCTTCTGGATGCTGGAGGAACTGGGCGCTTCACTCACGCGCCAGGAGAAACTGACCGCAGCCCTGCGAGCGCGATTCAGTTGGGGCTCCCTGCGCCGTGTGAAGGTCTCCGAGACAGCCGTGGTCATTTTCACCAGCGGCAGCGAGAGCCTACCCAAGGCCGTGCCGCTCACGCACCGCAACCTCCTGAGCAACGTGCGCGATCTTGTGGCCCGCTTTCCGCTGGAACCTTCGGACCGCATGATCGGCTTCCTGCCCCCCTTCCACTCCTTCGGGCTCACCGGCACCATGCTGCTGCCCCTCTGCGCCGGGCTGCCCGTGGTCTATTCCCCGAACCCCACGGACGGCGCGGCTCTGGCCCGCATCGTCGAAGCCTACCGCGTGACCATGCTCGTGGGCACGCCCACCTTCCTCTCGGGCATCGTCCGTTCGGCCACGGACAATCAACTGGCCACCCTGCGCATGGCCGTTGCCGGTGCGGAGAAGTGTCCGGAAGCCCTCTACGGGATCCTGAAACGCCGCTGGCCCCGTCTGCGTGTGCTCGAGGGCTACGGCATCACCGAGTGCTCGCCCGTGCTCAGCGTCAATCTCTTCGATAACCCTCGCCCAGGCACCATCGGAAAGCCCCTCGAAAACGTCGAATACGCCCTGCTGGACCTCGATACCGAGAAGCCCGTGGCAACCGGAAAACCTGGCATGCTCCTGGTGCGAGGGCCCAGCATCTTCAGTGGCTACCTGCACTATGACGGTGCATCGCCCTTCGTCGAATTCGATGGGGAAGCCTGGTACCGCACCGGTGATCTGGTGCGGGAAGAATTGGACGGAAGCCTGGTCTTCACGGGCCGCCTCAAGCGCTTCGTGAAACTGGGGGGCGAGATGGTTTCCCTCCCCGCCGTGGAAGAGGCGCTGCTGCGGCATTTCGGGCGCGAGGACGACCGCGAGATCCCCCTGGCCGTGGAGGCCACACCCTCCGAAAGTCAGCCGGAGCTGGTGCTCTTCAGCATCCGGGATATCACTCGCGAGGCGTCCAACGAGGTCCTGGGCCGCGCGGGGCTGAGCCCTCTCCATTTCATCCGCCAGGTGCGAAGGGTGGACCAGATCCCGGTGCTGGGTACGGGAAAGACCGACTACCGCGCCCTGAAAACGCTGCTGGCCTGATCAGCGGAACAGCATGGAAACCCAGGGATCCAGACGGATCGCGAGGAAGGAGGCCGCGACCCAGACCCACAGGGCGGTCACCGCGCCCGTAAAGACATCCAGGGTGTAGTGGGCCCGGAGCACCAGCACCGTGCACACTTCGATGACAGTGATGCAGATGCCGACGATCAGGGCGGCAGGGCCGCCGAAATGGGCCAATTCGATGCAGCCATAGACGGCGATGGCGGTGTGTCCCGAGAAGAACAGGTCCGCGGAGGTGCCGTAGGTGACGAGGAGCGAGGGGAAACCGGGATCCCGCCAGATCATGCCTTCCGGCGGCGGCAGCGAACAGAGTCCCTGGCAAAGCTGCCGCAGCGAGAAGAGGATGACGAGCCCCAGGAAGGGCCGGAGGCTCGGGCCGAAGATGGCCAGGCCGATGACGAAGAGCCCCAGCAGATCGATGAAGCCCGAAGTGATGATGAGGAGACGATTGGCCCAGACCGGGTGACTCAGAAGATAACGATTCACGGACGCGGTCCATTCGTGGACAGCATCTCCGATGCACCCTTCCGCGAAGGCTCGCTTACCGATGAGGGCCTGGGTCCAGAACCAGAGCCCCAGTGCCGCCACGATCAAGAGGCCCCGTAATCCCCACTGCGGAATGTGCATGCGCGTCTCCCCAGGCCAGCGTACAGGTGATGGCAGGGAAAAATCTAGTTAACCGGCCACTGGGGTTCGCGGCCCTCCAGAACGGCGATGACATCTTCCGCCACCAGGCTCATCCGGCGCATGGCTTCCTCGGTATGGGCCGACATGTGAGGACTGCCCACGAAGTTCCGGTGCCGGAAGAGCGGGTGATCCGAGGGTGCGGGCTCTTCCTCGAAGACATCACTGCCAGCGCCCGCGATCCATCCCTCTTCAAGGGCTTCAAGAACTGCTCTTTCATCCCAGAGCGGGCCACGACCGAGATTCACGAGGTAGGCCGTGGGTTTCATCATCCGGAGCTGTTCCCGGCCAATGAGGTGCCGCGTCTCGTCCGTAAGCGGCACATTGAGCGAGACATAGTCGGCCGCTCTTAACAACTCTTCCGGCGAAACGGCGCGGGCGCCGAGTGATCGCTCCACTTCCTGCGGCGCCGCAACTCGATCCGCATAGAGGACGGGCATGGCAAAGCCATGGTGACAGATCCTCGCCACATTCCGCCCAATGCGCCCGAAGCCGATCACGCCGAGGGTCTTCCCGCGGAGTTCCCGGCCGATGTAGGTGTGCCGCACCTGCCACTGACCGGCTCGCAGGGCCTGATCCGCTTCCAGCATGCGCTTCGACAGGATCAAGGCCATGCCCACGAAGTGCTCGGCCACGGATTCGCAATTCCCTTCCGGCGTGTAGACCACCCGGACTCCCCGCTCCGCCGCGGCTTGCAGATCAATGGTCTCGAGTCCAACCCCATGCCGGCCGATGACCTTGAGCCTTGGCGCGGCCTCCATGATGCGCCGGCTGATCGATCCCGTGTTCCGAATCACGATGGCGTCCACATCATGTACGAGCGGAAGGATCGAAGCCTCTTCCACGGAGGGCGCCAAGATCACCTCTCCGAATTCGCGAAGCAGTGTCGTCCCGGCCTCGTGCATGGGTTCGTACATCAGGATTCGCGGAGTGGGTCTGCCCGTCGTCATGATGCCCACGGAATAACACAGCGCCGCGGAGATGGGAATCGAATTACAGTGCTGACGGAAGTTTCACGCCTGACTGCCGATGGGTTTCTGGGCCTTCTTCTCGGCCAGGAGCTTGATGGCTCCGGCCGAGGTCTGCTCCTCCAGGCGAACCGTGAAGCCCCAGAGGTAGGCCAGGTATTCCAGTACCGACTCGTAGTCTTCGGCCAGCGGGCGCCGCTGATAGCTGAAGTAGCGCAGCGTCAGAGACCGGTCTCCCCGCAGATCCACGTTCCAGACCTGGATGTTCGGCTCGCGGCTGCCCAGATTGTAGTGGTCGGCCAGAAGCTGCCTCAGATCCCGGTAGCCCCGCTCATCGTGGATGGCGTTGATGCGCAGCTTGGGGCGGTCATCATCGTCCAGCACCGCGAAGAGCCGGAAGTCCCGCATCAGCTTGGGGGAGAGATACTGGGCGATGAAGCTCTCGTCCTTGTAGTTGTTCATGGCCATGAACAGGGTCTCGCGCCAATCCGAACCCGCGAGTTCGGGGAACCACTGGCGGTCCTCATCGGTGGGATGCTCGCAGATCCTCCGCAGGTCGCGCCACAGGGCGAAGCCCAGGGCATAGGGGTTCACGCCGGAATAGTACTGGCTGTTGTAGGGGGGCTGCTGGACCACGTTCGTGTGGGAGTGCAGGAACTCGAACATGAAGCCGTCGCTCAACAGCCCCTCGTCGTAGAGGTGGTTCAGGATCGTGTAGTGCCAGAAGGTGGCCCAGCCTTCGTTCATGACCTGGGTCTGGCGCTGGGGATGGAAGTACTGGGCGATCTTGCGGACGATGCGGATGACCTCGCGGTGCCAGGGCTCCAGGAGGGGCGCGTTCTTCTCCAGGAAGTAAAGAAGATTCTCTTCCGGCTCCTTGGGAAACCTCTGCACTGTTGCCGACGTTCCCTTCTCCGATTTGGCGGGGACGGTGCGCCAGAGGTGATTGACCTGTGACTGCAGGTAGTCCGCCCGCTCCTTCTGCCGCGATCGCTCCTTGGCCAAGGACAGCTGTGGTGCCCGCTTGTAGCGGTCGACTCCCAGGTTCATGAGGGCATGGCAGGCGTCCAACAACTGCTCGACGGCTTCCTGGCCGTAACGCTCTTCGCACTCGGCGATGTAGTTCCGCGCGAAGACGAGGTAGTCGATGATGGCATCGGCGGAGGTCCACTGCACGAACAGGTGATTGCCTTTGAAGAAGGAATTGTGCCCGTAGGCCGCGTGGGCGATGACCAGCGCCTGCATGGTCAGCGTGTTCTCTTCCATGAGGTAGGCGATGCACGGGTTGGAGTTGATCACGATCTCGTAGGCCAGCCCCATCTGCCCGCGCCGGTAGCGGTTCTCCGTGGCGAGGAAGTGCTTGCCGAAGGACCAGTGGTGGTAGTTCACCGGCATGCCGATGGAGGCGTAGGCATCCATCATCTGCTCGGCGCTGATGATCTCCAGCTGGTGGGGATAGCAGTCCAGGCCGAAGTGCTTGGCGGCGCGGCCGATCTCGGCATCGTAGTCCTCGATGGATTCGAAGCTCCATTCGGAACCGGTGGGAAGGGGATCGTGGGATTTCCGGGCCATCAGACGCGCTTCCTGAAGAGTTCGTGGAACACAGGGTAGATGTCCTTGTGGTTCGCGATGCGCTGCACGGCGAAAACACCGGGATGCGCCGTTTGAACCTTCTGGTATTCCTCCCAGAGGTTCTGGGGCTGCGCGGCGATCTCGATGTAAGCGAAGTACTGCAGCAGGGGAATGAGGTGCTGGTCCAGGAGCTTGGAACAGACTGGAGAATCCTCCTGCCAGTTATCGCCGTCCGAAGCCTGGGCGCCGTAGATGTTCCAGAGACTGCTCGGGTAGCGGGTCTCGATGATCTTTCGCATCAATTTCAAGGCGCTGGAGACGATGGTTCCGCCGGTCTCCCGGGAATGGAAGAACACATCCTCGTCCACCTCTTCCGCGGAGGTGTGGTGCCGGATGAAGACCACCTCGATGCGCTCGTAGTTGCGGGTCAGGAACAGGTAGAGCAGCGCAAAGAAGCGCTTGGCGGTGTTCTTTTTCTCTTCGTCCATGGACCCCGAGACATCCAGGAGGCAGAACATCACGGCCTGGGTGCTGGGCTGGGGAATGCGGACGTGGTAGTTGTAACGCAGATCGAAGGAGTCGATGAAAGGCATCTCACCGAGCCGCGCACGGTGGAGGGTAATCTCCTTGCGGATCCGCTTGACCTCCGGGTCCTCCTCGTTCCGCTCCCGGAGGAGATGTTCCAGTTGGAATTCCAGATCCCGCACCTTGGCATGATGGGATCCACCCACCGCCACGCGGCGCCCGGCGGCACCCCGCATGGTGCGCGGCAGGTTCATGTTGGCGGGCACGCCAGTTTGGGTGTAGCCCGCGCGCCTGCGCCGGTGGTCCACGATCTGCGCCAGGTGGCGCTTCACGAGATTGGGCAGGGCCAGATCCTCGAAAAAGATCTCCAGGAACTCTTCCCGCGTCAGGGTGAACACGAAGTTGTCCAGGCCTTCTCCATCGGGGCTGGCATGGGAGCCCATGCCCTCTCCCCCGCCCTGGGGCCGGTCCAGCTCCTCACCCACGGTGAAGCGGTCATTGCCGGTGTGAATCAGGTCCCGCACGCCGCCGGAGCCATGGCTGAACCGCGGTTCGGCGATCTCCCTGCCCGGAATGCTGATCTTCTTTTCGTCGTCCAGGTCCTTGATGCCACTGCGATTGATGACCTCGCCCACCGCCTTCTTGATCAGCGTGTTGAAACGCTTGAGGAAGCGGCTGCGATTGACCGAACTCTTGTTCTTGCTGTCGAACCTCCGGTCGATGATGTGGGTCATGGCACCTCCCCGGGCGGAATCAAGAGGACTTCCGAACCCTCATGTACCACTCGCACAACAGCCTCACCTGCCGCTCCGTATAACCCTTGGTGGTCATGCGGTTCAGGAAATCCTGGTGCTTCTGCTGCTCTTCCGTGCTGGCCTTGGTGCTGAAGGAGATCACCGGCAGCAGTTCCTCGGTGTTGGAGAACATCTTCTTCTCGATGACGGTCCTCAGCTTCTCGTACGAAGTCCAGAGCGGGTTCTTGCCACCGTGCTTGGCCCGGGCCCGCAGGACGAAGTTGACGATCTCGTTGCGGAAGTCCTTGGGGTTCGAAATGCCCGCGGGCTTTTCGATCTTCTCCAGCTCCTCGTTGAGGGCGCCGCGATCAAGGATCTCACCGGTGTTCGGGTCCCGGAACTCCTGGTCCTGGATCCAGA
>DCFP01000181.1 GCA_002319925.1 Holophagaceae bacterium UBA1801
GGGCTCATGGTGCCGGGATCCACGTTGAGGTAGGGATCCATCTTCATGAGCGTCACCTTGAGCCCCCGGGCCTCCAGCAGAGCGCCCAAGGATGCGGCGGCAATGCCCTTCCCCAGGGAACTGAGCACGCCACCGGTCACAAAAATAAACTTGGTCATCATTCACCCCCCACGGACGAATTGAAATGTTGGATCAGCTTCTGCAGTGAATATCTACATCTCTTCCGGGGCCTTAATGCCCATGAGGAAGAGTCCCTGCCTGAGTGCCCGCGCTGTGGCTACACAAAGAGCCAGTCGCGATTCGCGCACTTCCGGTGGGTTATCGGCATGAAGAATCGGGCAGTTGGTATAGAAGCCCGAGAAGGACTTCGCGATGGCCAGCAACTGGCGGGCGAGGGCCGTGGCCATGTTCTCGCGCTGCACGGTGCAGATCGCTTCCGGAAGCCCGGACAGTTCGAAGAGCAAAGCCTGAGCAGACGGGTGCTCAAGACCCGTCATGCTCGCGGGCAAGGATGCATCCTTGTATTCGACGATCGAGGTCTCCGAATCCAGGACATTCTGTGGACGCGCCTTGGCAGCCCAATCTCCGCCGGCCTTGCGCAGCACCGAGCAGATGCGGGCATGGGCGTACTGCACGTACGGGCCTGTGTCCCCATCCAGCGCGATGACGCGGTCCCAGGTGAAGGTGATGGATTTCACGCGATCGTTCAGCGCGTCGAAAAACACCACGGCGCCCATCCCCAGCATCTCGGCCACGGCGGCCTTGTCCGGCAGCTCGGGGTTCTTTTCCTCGATGATCGCCAGCACGCGCTGCACGGCCTCGTCCAGCACATCCTCCAGGAAGATGACGTTGCCCTTGCGGGTGGACATCTTGCCTTCGGGCAACTTGATCATGCCGAAGGGAGTGTGAAGCATGCGTCCCTTGAACCACGGATCCAGCTTGTTCATGACGGCGAAGAGCTGCTGGAAGTGCAGCACCTGATCGGCGCCCACGACGTAGAGGCAGCGATTGAAGTCGTATTCCTTCTGACGGAATAAGGCCGCGGCGATGTCGCGGGTGGCGTAAATGCTCGTGCCATCGGCCTTCTGCACGAGGTAGGGAGTCTGGATGCCTACATCGGAGAGATCGATGATCTTCGCCCCGGCGTCGCCGTCTTGCAGGAGGCCAGAGCTCGCGAGCCGCGCCAGCGTTGGTTTCAGATGATCCTCGTAGAAAGCCTCGCCCTGCTCGAGGGTGTCGAAGCCCACGCCGAGCCGGTCGTAGATGCGCTGAAACTCCGCCAGAGAGATATCGCGGAACCACTTCCAGAGCCTCCGGGCTTCGGGATCGCCTTCCTCCAGCCGCTTGAACCACAGCCGGGCTTCATCCCGCATCTCCGGACTCTGCTCTTCCTCCTGATGGAACCTTACGTAGAGCTGGAAGAGCCTGAACAGCGGCGAGCGCCGCTTCTCGGGGATTTCATCGGCCCATGAGAAGTCCTGGTCCAGCTTGGGATTGTCCGCTTCCGCCCAGCGCTTGTAGGCCGCCAGCAGCGTGCCGAACTGCGTGCCCCAATCGCCGAGATGGTTGAGTCGCCAGAGCTTGCAGCCGAGGTAACGGTTCACCTGGGCGAGGGCGTGTCCGATCATGGTCGAGCGCAGATGCCCGATGGTGAACAGTTTGGCGATGTTGGGCGAGCTGTACTCCACGATCACGGTCTCGCCGGTGGCGGAGGCGCTTCCGTACGGCGTCGAGCCGAGAAGGGCTTCCAGCATGGCCTTGGCGCGAATCTCAGGATGCAGCTTCAGGTTGATGTACGGCCCCGCCGCTACCAGTTCCGCACCTTCGATGCGGATCGTGGAGGCCAGTTCCTGCGCGAGTTGCGCGGGGTTCTTGCCCATCGCCTTCGCGGCGCGGAAACACGGGAAGGCCGCGTCGCCCATGTCCCCGGATCGGGGACGTTCCAGCGCGATGTCCTGTCCCGGCAATGCCAATGCCAGGGCCTTTCTCAAATCCTCTTTCAATCGCTCCATGACAATCCTTGTTCCGGAAGCCAGGGGCCTCGGACTAGGATGAAGGAAACCGAGGCTCACGGGAAGAGGATTCCTGGCCGTTTCCGTCACGTCTTTTCCCTTGACCGGAAGCCCAGTCAGGATAAGATGATTGTTCGCGCTTCCGGACAAGCCTCCGGGAAGCAGGAGTGACCGAATGTCCAATCACAAGTCCGCTGCCAAGAAAGCCCGTCGCGATGTCGAAGCCCGGCTTCGCAACCGGTCCAACCGCTCTGAGCTGAAGACCGCCGTGAAGAAGTTCCTGGCCGCCGTCTCCACCGGCAGCAAGACCGACGCCAGCGCTCTCCTGCCCTCGACCCTGGGCATCGTTGATCGCGCCGTCCGCAAGGGCGTCATCCACAAGAACGCCGCCAACCGCGCCAAGTCCCGTCTCACCCTCAAGGTGAACGCCCTCGCGTAATTGAGCTATTCAAGTCCTCGGAAAGCCCGGCCTCGAGCCGGGCTTTTCATGTTTGCTCCCAACCTGCAGGGATGCGGATATCCCCCGTGGGAACCCGGCCCCATTGGAACAGGGGCACCAGTTCCTCCGCAGAGCAGGGTTGGGGCCGATCCGTGCAGCCCAGGCTCCAGCCGAGCCAACCCAAAATTTCCTGGACCGCAATGCCCTTGGCCTTCAAGACCTGAAGTCCAAGGGCGCCGTCCCGCTTGCCCAGGCGATGACCGGAACCCCCTGCGACGAGACCCAGGTGCGCATAAGCCGGCCTGGGCCATGCGAGGGCTTCCTGAAGCCGGACCTGGGTCGCGGTGACGGGCCGCAGGTCCCTGCCCCGCACAACCTCCGTGACGCCCTGGAAACCATCGTCCACCACGACGGCCAGATGATAGGCGTAACAGCCATCCCTGCGATGCAGGAGCGGGTCGCCAGTTAATGCTCCGGGATCATCCTCCTGGAAACCAAGCACCGTGTCTTCCCACGCCACGGAACCCTGAGGTAAGCGGAAGCGCAGCGCATCCGGACACAGGACCTCCAAAGTGCGCCAACGGCAGGTACCAGGATAGGGCTTCAGC
Organism: Holophagaceae bacterium UBA1801; assembly: GCA_002319925.1. Taxonomy (GTDB): domain Bacteria; phylum Acidobacteriota; class Holophagae; order Holophagales; family Holophagaceae; genus UBA1801. The sequence goes on from DCFP01000181.1 coordinate 3,060, forward strand.
CCGTCTTCCTCGTGGGGCGCCGAGGCCAGCAGAGCCAAGTCCTTGCGCGTGCAAGCGCAGGAATAGAGCTGCCCTTGTGCCAGAAGCCGCTCCAAGCCTTCACGGTAGGCATCGCCTCGCTGGGATTGGAAAAGCAGTGGCCCATCGCTTTCCAGACCCAGCTCCGCCAAGTCGCAGAGCTGTTCTTCCACGATGGCCAGCCGGGAGCGAGCCCGGTCCACATCCTCGATTCGGATGATCCACGTGCCACCCTTGGCCTTCACGGAAAGCCACGAGGCCAGGGCCGTGCGGAGGTTCCCCACATGGAGGGTCCCGGTGGGTGAAGGAGCAAAGCGGCCGATGGCAGGCATCCGGCTAGTATAGGGAACCGGCAAGGCCTTCCGGCCGCACGCCTGCGATTCTCCCCATTCATGCGCCCACCGATATCCCTTTGGAGGAATGGTCCTCCCGTGCTCCGGGCCTTGGCCGCCCAGGGCCTCGCTCTGGCCGTCATCTTCGGCCTCGCCTGGCTCCTGGCGCCACGAATGCCTTTCTGGTTCTGGCCCCTGGCCCAAGGTGGTGCGGCGGCCTTCCTGGCCTATCTGTGGGGCTTGAACCGCTGGTGGCTGATCTTCCAAGTAGCGCTGCCCTTCGCCCTTGTCTGGCAGCTCGGCCACCCCGTTCCAGCCTGGATCTATCCACTGGCGCTGCTGGGCCTGGTTCTCGTTTTCGGAGGAGGCCTCCTGACTCGGGTTCCCCTCTACAATTCCAGTCACGCTGCCTGGAAAGCCCTGCTGGACCGGCTTCCGCTGACGGAAGGGCTGAAGGTCGCGGACCTGGGGGCGGGTTTGGGCGGACCCTTGTCCTATTTGGCCCGCCAGCGGCCGGATGCCCATTTCGTCGGGGTGGAGGCCTCGCCCGTAGTATGGCTGCTGGCCTGGCTCCGCACCTGGAGTCTCCGATCGCGGTGCCGGATCCGGTTCGGCAGTCTATGGAAGCTGCCCCTGGGGGAATTCCATGTGGTTTACGCCTTCCTTTCCCCCGCGCCAATGCCCGCTCTCTGGAAAAAAACGCTTCTTGAAATGGCCCCAGGCACGCTTCTCATCAGCAACACGTTCCAGATCCCGGGGGTCATTCCTGAGACCGAAATCCGGCTCCCGGACCGCCCGGACGCGCGGCTGTTGGTCTACCGCATTCCAGGCGATGTAGAGACGAGTACCAGCGATAGTCAAGAGGCGCTCAAAAAGGCCGAAAACACCTAAGTGGAGAATCCTTCATGTTTCTGATCATCGGACTGGTCGTCGTGCTGGGAGCCGTGCTCGGCGGCTACCTCATGGAAGGGGGCAAGGTCGCGGTTCTCGTTCATCCCCTTCTTCCCGAGGGAATCATCCTTCTGGGTGCGGCCATCGGTTCCTTCCTGGCCGGCAACACCCTCTCCAACATCAAGGCCGTTGTGGGCAACATCGCCAAGCCCCTGAAGGGAAGCAAATACACGAAAGCTGTCTACATGGAATCCCTGATGATGCAGTACGAGGTCTACGTGAACATCAAGAAGGGCGGCCTGCTGGCCATGGAACAGGACGTCAACGACCCCCACAGTTCGAACATCTTCAAGAAATATCCGGCCATCCTCAGCGACCATCACGCCATGGATTTCTTCTGCGATTCCATGAAGCTGCTCATCAACGGCAGCGCCAAGATCGATGAGATCGATCAAGTCATGGACATGGACCTGGATGTGCACCACTCCGAATCCGCCCTGCCTGGCGGATCGCTGAATACCATGGCCGACGCCCTTCCCGCCTTCGGCATCGTGGCCTGCGTGATGGGCGTGGTCATCACCATGGGCTTCCTGGACCAGCCTCCCAACGTCATCGGCTCCAAGGTCGGTTCCGCCCTCGTGGGCACCTTCGGCGGCATCCTGCTCTCCTACGGCGTCTTCGGCCCCATCGCCAAGAACCTCGATCAGGTGAATGCCACTGAGTCCCACTTCTTCAATTCCATCCGGGCGGGCCTCGTGGCCTTTGGCAATGGTGCCGCTCCCGTGACCGCCGTCGAATTCGCCCGGCGTAACATTCCCTCCGTCGAACGCCCCGGTTCCCAGGAACTGGAAGAAGTTGTACGCCAGATCAAACCCAGGTAACAGTGGCCACTGACCACCGACCACTGACCACCGACCACTGACCCCTGCCTTTCAATGTCCGAACAACAACCCGAAATAAAAATTAAATTCGTCAAGAAGAAGGGCGGACACGCGGCGGCCCACGGCGGGGCCTGGAAGGTAGCCTACGCGGACCTCGTGACGGCCATGATGGCCTTCTTCCTGCTGATGTGGCTCCTGAACAGCGCCAACTCCAACACGAAAACCGGGCTTTCGAAATACTTCGCTGAAGGCCCCGACTTCTTCAAGACCCCCGAGGGCATGGCCATCCTGAATGCCCATAGCCAGGGCATCCTCGAAGGGGGCCGCGGCATGAAACCCGTTCCGGACATCGGCGATAGCGATGCCGTCACGGCCCAGGACAACGCCGCGGAAAAGGAACGCCAGGTCATGGAGAACACCGCCGAGAACATCCAGCACGCCTTCAACTCGGACCAGCTGCTGCAGACCTTCAAGGACCAGATCTCCATGGATTTCACCGAAGAGGGACTGCGAATCCAGATCCAGGACAAGGCGGCCCAGGTGCTCTTCGACTCCGGCAGTGCCCACCTGAAGCCGTATACCCTCTCGATCCTCAAGGAGATCGCCCAGGAGCTGGGTAAGCTCCCCAACCACATCCTGATTGGAGGGCATACGGATAACGTCCAGTACCCCTCCCAGGCCTACACCAACTGGGAGCTGAGCTCCGAGCGCGCCAACGCCGCCAGGAGAGTGCTCCAATCCTCGGGCCTGCAACCCGATCAGGTCCGGCGGGTCACCGGTTACGCCGATTCCGTTCCCCTGGAAGGCAAGACCCCGAGCGATCCTCAGAACCGCCGCATCTCGATCATTGTGCTATCCAGCGCCACCGAGAAAGCCGAAATCGAGCGCCAGAAACCCAAGCCCCTCAAGAAGAAACCCAAGGCCCCGGCGACGGATAACGGATAACGGCAGCAGTATCTGATGGGATCAAGCTTGGACACTAGCCGGGTCTGCTTATGCGCACAACCCGCGCGAGGAGCATCCTCGTAGCGTAGGCTCCGGCTCCACAGCGGTCGCTTTCAGGAGGACCGTCCCGGAGGCAACCGGCCCCTTGCAAGGCAACGCCCTAAGTTCATCCTCGGTCCAGCCCCAACCCAAGGCTTCCCCATGGCAGCACACCAAATAGAGATCTCCCATCCGGAACAAATAGCCACCCCGGAGTTCATGCTCTCGCCGGGCATCCTCCAAACTGCCCGTCAGATACCCGGTGAAATCACAATAAAGCGAATCCAGGGAAATCTCTTGTTCGCAGTCCAGGCACTCACGCATATCGAATTCACTCCTCAAAGGCTTCTCAGCCTATTCCGGAGGGCAGGAGCGGATGCAGATCCAGATTGAGACTTCGTGCCTGTGCCAGAAAAACGAGGGCAGAGGTGTCAAAATCCATCGCAGTTAAAGCATGACGAACAAGGTGGAACACCCCGAGGTGGGGGCGTACATATGTTGTTCTTTTGTTGATATAATGTGTTTTATTGTTTAATCCTGACCAATTGTGGAATATTTGTGGAAATAGATACAGATGGATGATGGTTTTCTATAGAGACCCAAAGCGAGATCCATCTTTGAAAAACCCAAAGAGAACCTAGCCCTTCCTGTCTTGACTAAACTTCCAAGCGGACCACTGCTGATGGCTCCTCTTGATCAAGCCTAAAAGCGGAATCATGAACCATACAACCGTCTCAGATGGGTTTTCAATCCACTACTTTTTAGGACACCTAATTCGGCGCCCCGTTTCCTAGTCCTATTGTTCTTTCAACGTTTACCTTCTCTTATTTACCAGATTAGGTTGTTTCAACACCTGTTGAAATAATGCGTCAAGTTCTCGTTAGGCATCTCTTCCAAGGCATGCAATGACTAGGCATCCTATAGAGCAACAAATTCACCGAGCTGATAACGCCATCATGGCTGAAGACTTTGATACTTTAATCGACATTTACACTCAAGATGCGGTTCTTGTAGTTAAGCCGGGCATGAATGCAGTCGGCAAGGCTTCTATACGAAAGGCCTTCGAAGCAATTGCAGCATATTTCAATCATTCAATATCAGTTCAACAAGCAGGAATGGTCATCTTGGAAACAGGAGATACAGCTCTAGTTCTAGCCAAAACGCTTGTTTCAGCTTCCAACCTACCTGTAATTGAACGAAAAGCTACCTATGTATTTACCCGTACCGGTTCTGGTGAATGGCTTTGCTCAATTGACAATTCCTACGGGCATGACCTTCTGAATCCTCCCGATGCCTAACCCATCGTTCAACCCGGACGCTGCCTCTGTGAACCACTTCTCCCACGATCTTTTTGGAATTCCCGTCTCCTTCCACCGCGCCGCTTCGGCAACGCCCGGTTAACTTCCCTCGTTAGGCTTCATCAACACCATGAGCTGCATTCTCCGAATCACAGGAACGAACCTTGACCCGGATTCGCTCCAAAGGGCCATGGGTCTGAGACCATACCAAACCACGCACAAGGGAGAGAGGCGTTTCCCTACTTCTACACGCAATAAATCGGTTTTCGAAACTTCTGGGCTATTTTTCAATGTTTCAGATGCAGAATTCCAAGAATTCGACCTCCAAATTCAAGATGCCATCCAATTCCTCAGAGCAAACGCCCAAGCTCTTTCAGCTATCAAACAGTTCAAAGATATCGAAAATGCTTTTCTCGATTTTGGAATTGAGTGGCGCAATGTAGCTGTCCAAGGCGACTACATGCCGCCCGAATTGCTGCAACTCGCAGGTTCTCTTGGCCTTGGCATTGTATTGTCTCATTATCCAATTTCATCAGAATCCGACGACGAGTCAGCCTAACCTATCGTTCAACCCGGACGTTGCCTCTGTGACTCACTTCCCCCACGATCATTCTGGAATTCTCATCTCCTGCCACCGCGCCGCTTCGGCAACGCCGGTTAACTCCCCTCGTTAGGCCGCACGATGCTTTTTGAAGACATCCCACATATGCAAGATTCCGAAATCGAAGCTGCGATTTCCCGAAATGATGTGCCCGAATTAGTGCGCGTTGTTCTTTCGGTCGGGATGCATTCCGAAAATCGAGAGTGGGCAGAAACCATTTGCATCCGACTTTCCACCCATTCGGAAGAGCACGTCCGTGGGAATGCAATTTTGGCTTTCGGTCATCTCGCTCGGCGATTCGGGCAGCTAAATGTTTCTATCATTAAGCCAATTGTTAATGCTGCTCTCCACGACCCATCGCCGTTCGTCCGCGGCCAAGCCTCTGCTGCAGTAGATGATCTCGGATTCTGCCCACGATGTTGAGCGGCCTAACCAATCGTTCAACTCGGACGCTGCCTCCACTGGCTACTTCCTCCACCTTTCATCTCGATTTCTCATCTCCTTCCAGCGCGCCGCAGTCGGCAACGCCGGTTAACTCCCCTCGTTA
>DCFP01000067.1 GCA_002319925.1 Holophagaceae bacterium UBA1801
ACCAACCACCTGGACATCGAGTCCATCCTCTGGCTGGAGGGCTATCTGAAGAACGTGAACGCCACGCTGCTCATGACCTCCCACGACAAGGACTTCATGAACCGCATCGTGACCAAGGTGCTGGAGATCGATGGCGGCGACATCACCACGTACTCCGGCAACTACGATTTCTACGTGCGGGAGCGGGACATCCGCGAGGCCAACCAGGCCGCAGCCTACGAACGCCAGCAGGCGAAGCTGGCCAAGGAGCAGCGCTTCATCGAGCGCTTTTCCGCCCACGCTGCCAAGGCGGCCCAGGTGCAAAGCCGTATCAAGGCACTGGACAAAATCGAACGCATCGAACTGCCCAAGAAGCGCCGGATCGTGAAATGGGATTTCCGCGCACCTCAACGATCGGGCGACGACGTGGCCATGCTGAAGGGGGTGGCCAAGAGCTACGGATCACGGGCCATCTACAGGAACTTCGACTTCCACATCCGCCGCGGCGAACGCTGGTGCGTCATGGGCAAGAACGGCGCCGGCAAGTCCACGCTCCTGAAAATGGTGGCGGGAACTCTCGATCCCGATGCGGGCGAGGTCCGACTGGGCGCCAGCCTCCAGCTGGGCTACTTCGCGCAGCAGTCCCTGGAGTTGCTGGACCCGGAGCTCACGGTGCTGGAGCAGATGCAGAAGGAATTCCCCGCGGAAGGACTGGGCGTCCTGCGCAACCTTCTTGGCGCCTTCCAGTTCTCCGGAGACGAAGTGGACAAGCCCATCCGCGCGCTGTCAGGCGGCGAGAAATCGCGCCTGGTCATGGCGAAGATGCTGCTCTATCCGCCCAACTTCCTGGTCCTGGACGAGCCCACCAACCACCTGGATCTCGCCACCAAAGAGATGCTCATCGAGGCACTGAAGGATTTCGAAGGCACCATGCTCTTCGTCTCCCACGACCGCACCTTCCTGCGCGGCCTCGCCAACCGCGTCCTGGAGCTGGGCGGCGAGGAGCACGAAGGGCCGATGTTATACCCAGGCACCTACGTCGAATACGTGGAACGCACCGGACGCGAAGCGCCGGGCGTGCACAACTAGCTCCACTGCCAGAGCCGCTGCAGCAGGGACGGTTCCTCTTTGTTGACCGCCACCAGATGGCGGGCCTTGGGCCGGCCGGAGGGATCCAGGCGGAAAGCGTAGGCGAGGATGGCTCGGTCCGCATTGGTGTTGCGGTGATGCTGCCGCAGGTGCTCGCCCATGCTGGTGCTCAGGTAACACTCCGTGAATCGCGCGTGACCCTCCACGATTCCCGGCTCTTCGAAAAGGGCCCAGCGCATGGCGCCATCGCGGAGCCTCAGCTTCCGCACCGGTTGCATGGCCTCGATGAAGGCTTCCCGGTGCTCTTCGGGAATCTGGTACTCGAGCTGAATGAAAATGGGACCTGCATCCAACGGAATGGATGTCTCGGAATGGGGCTCATCGGTGTGGGGCGCAAGATCCTGGTCCTCCTCGAAGGCCGTGATGCGCAAGCGGTGGATCACCAGGAGCACGATGAACATGCCGATGCCGGAGAATGCGAAACCTGCGGCGAGACCGAACCGTTCGGCCACCGCGCCCCAGAAGGCCGCAGCCAGTGCGGTGGCACCACCCCAGGCCATCTGATAGGCACCGAAGGCGCGAGCCTTGACCCAGGAAGGAACGGAAATCTGGATGGCGGTGTTGATGGTGGAGAAGATGGCCAGCCAACTGCTTCCCGCCAACACCAGGCACAGGGCCACGATGAGCGTGTGCGGTACCAGGGCGATGACCACCTGCGCGATCACGGCGATCACGGTGAAGGTGGCCAGAAGCTGATTGACCGCGAGGCGTTCGCGCAAATACGGAAGAATGAATGTCACTCCGACCGCGCCGATGCCGACGCAGCTGGTGAGCAGGCCGAATCCCGAAGAGCCCAGCCCCAGACGGTGGATCGCCAGGCTTGGGAGCAGCGAGAAGATCACGCAGCTGAACCAGATGTAGCCGATGCTGCGCAGCAGGATGATCTGCAATGGTCGGCTGTGGCGGGTGTAGCGGAAGCCCACCTTCATGGCGCCGAGGAATCGTTCGGAAGGCAGATCCTGCGTTGGCACGCGGCGTTCCCACTTCCAGAGCACGGCCACCACCGCGAGAAAGGAAACGGCATTGAGAAAGAAGGCCCAGCCGGCGCCCAGGGCTCCGACGACGAGCCCGCCAATGGCTGGGCCGAGAACGCGGCTGACGTTGTAGCCGGCACTGTTGAGGGAGACGCCGGCGCCCAGATCGCGCTTGGAGAGGATTTCCGGGACGATGGCCTGGAATGCGGGCATGCTCAGCGACGAGCCGATGCCGATGAGCATGGCCATGGTCAACAGGATCCCCGGCGTGATCAGGTGCAGGAAGGTGAGCGTGGATAGGGCGCCCGCTACCAGCATCATGAAGACCTGGGTCGTGATCAGCCAGCGGCGGCGATCCACGATGTCCGCCATGGCGCCCGCCGCCAGCCCAAGAACCATCACGGGAAGCATGGTGCCCGTCTCGATGAGGGCCACCAGCAAAGGTGACGGAGTCAACTGCGTCATTTGCCATTTCTCGGCCACGCTCTCGATCAAGGAGCCGATATTGGAGGTCATGGCCGCGATCCAGATGGCCATGAAGATCCGGGTCTTCAAGGGGGACAGGGCGCTGGGCCTGGCTTGTTCGACTTCATCCATGGGGCACATCCGGAACTAGTTTAGCAAGCGTCGTATCCTGGTTCGGGGTAGGCATGTTCGATTCCATCACCATCAATGGCCGGACCATCGCGTCAGCACTGTTTCTGGCACCCATGGCGGGCGTCACGAACTCCGCCTTTCGCCGTCTCCTGGCGGATTTCGGCGGCTACGGTGCGCTGTTCACGGAAATGGTTTCGGCTTCGGCTTTCCTGCGCGAAAAACCGCACGTATCCCCATTCACGAAGCGGCGGGAGAACGAAGGTGCGGTCATCTATCAATTCCGTATCTCCGGCGAGGAGGATATCGAGGCGGTATTCCGGAAGGCGGAACATTTGGAGTCCTTCGCTATCGATATCAACCTCGGCTGTCCCGCACCGAAGATCCAGCAGCAGGCCTCCGGTGCCGCGCTGTACCGGGATTTCGATCGGCTGAAGGACGTGCTCAGGCGCATCCGCCGAATCTACTCTGGCACGCTCACGGTGAAGTGCCGCCTTGGAGATGACCCTGAAAATTGGCGAGAGCCCTTCGTGGAGCGGCTCCGCCTCTTCGAGGACTGCGATGTCCATGCGATCACCGTCCACCCGCGCTACTCGGGCGAGATGCTCAAACGGCACGCGCGCTGGCGGGAGTTTCCCTGGATTGTGGGCCAGACACGCCTCCCCGTCATCGGCAACGGTGATGTCTGTTCACCAAAGGATGTGCAACTCCATCGCGAGTGGTTCGAACCCTTGGCCGGCCTCATGCTGGGCCGGATCGTGGCCGTGAAGCCCTGGATCTTCCGGGAATTCGCAGGCCTGCCCCCTGTTGAGATCGATCATCTCGAGGTGTGGGACCGGATGTACCGCTACGTCATGGAGGATTTTTCCCCCGACCGCGCCTACGGCCGCTTGATGGAATTCACCTCCTATTTCGCGAAGAACTTCTTCTTCGGCCACGAACTCTACAAGGGCATCCAGCAGGCGAAGACCGCAGAGGACGTCCGGGCGAATGCCATGCGGTTCCTGGAGTCAAAACCACGCTTGAGTGTGAGCGAGAGCGTCAGTTTCTACTGATCCGAGAACTGGATCTCGTGCCCTGCGTTAACGAGGATCTTCAGGGCCACTTCGATGCTGGCTTCCTTGACCATGAGATACTGACTGTCGAAGGTGGATACCGTGAAAATACTCACGCCCGCCTCGGCCAGTGGATCGGCCAGGGAAACCAGGATGCCGGTGAGAGCGAAGTTCAGGGTGTTCTCCACCTTCATCACGCGCCAGCCGCGTTCCGCGCGTACTCCCGCGGGGACGGCGGCCTCGCTGCAGATGATGGAGAGTTCCTTCTCCGAGCGGGTGACGGAGTTCAGCGGCCCTTTGGCGAAGGCCCAGGGGGGCATGGTGCTGTTGGCAGGAAGCCGGCAGACCGCGAGGCAACCTTCGAAGAGCTGCAGGGTCAGTTGATGTTGGATCAAGGAGTGGCTCCCAGCGTTTGCCGAGCCGCTCTGATCAAATTCCGGCTCGATGCGGTGGTGTTCAGCGCAGGGATGAATCCCCAAGTAGATTCTACCTGGGACATGGTCGTTGGCGAACGCCGGGTTGTGCTTCCTGCCAGCTCAGGGATCAGCCCCCCGTTCTCGAAAACGGTTAGGCTGAAGCAGAGGGCGCAGAGCCGACCCTTCGCACAAGGAGACCCCATGAGAACCCTTGCCACCTATTCCGATCTGGCCGGCCGGAAGGCGCTGGTCACCGGGGCCGCGGGCGGGATCGGGCTGGGCATCGCCGAGGCGCTTCTGCAGCAGGGTGCGAGCGTGGCCCTCCACTACCGCACGGGGAAGACTCAGGCGGAGGAGCTCTGCCGCAAGCATCCCGGCCGGGCCGTGGCCATCCAGGCGGATCTCCGGGAGGAGCAGGAGTGCGTCCGCCTGGTCAAGGATGCGATCCAGGCCATGGGTGGGCTCGATATCCTCATCCACTCGGCGGGCATCTGGAATGAAGGCCCCATCGACCGTATCCGGGCAGCCCAGCTCGAGGAGATGTTCCGGGTGAACGTCTTCAGCGCCTTCTTCCTGGTGCGGGAAGCGACGCCATCACTGAGGCAGGGTGGACACGGGAGCATCATCTTCATCGGGTCCACCGCCGGCCAGCGGGGTGAACCCCGGCACTCCCACTATGCGGCTTCGAAGGGCGCTCTTCAGTCACTGTGCCTGTCCCTCGCGGTGGAGTTGGCACCCGAGATCCGCACCAACCTGGTCTCTCCAGGCTGGGTGCGGACGCCCATGGCGGAAGACGCCTTGGCGAAGATCGGTCCGGTCGTTTGCGCGACCCTGCCCAGCCGCCGCGTGGCCGAGATCGAGGATGTGGTTCACGCGGTGCTCTACCTAGCAAGCGACGCTTCCGGCGACCTGCTCGGACAGGACATTGGTGTGTCCGGCGGCGCACTGCTGGTGGTGCCCCGGGGTCAGATCATGATCCGCGATCAGCAATAGGCGGATCGTTCGAACGAAGGGTCACAGATCCTTGAGCTGCGCTAGCACCTGCTGATCGTGCTTGGCGGTGTCCACATCGCTGATGATGTGGCGGATCACGCCCTGCTTGTCGATGATGAAGGTCCAGCGCTTCGCGATCCCGATGACCGGCACCTTCACGCCGTAGGCTTCGATGATCTTCTTGTCCGGGTCGGCGAGGATGCTGAAGGGCAGGTTGTATTTCTGGGAGAAGGCGGCGTGGCTGGCCTGATCGTCCGCGCTCACCCCCAGCACGACCGCCCCCGTGGCCAGGATGGCCTCGTATCCATCGCGCAGGGAGCAGGCCTCCGTCGTGCAGCCAGGTGTGCCGTCCTTGGGATAGAAATACAGCACGACGTTCTTTTTGCCGGTGTAGTCGGATAGGCGCACGAGATTGCCCGATTGGTCCTTGGCCTCCAAGGGAGGCGCGGGACTTCCGGGAGCAAGGCTCGCAGCCAATACGCTCGTCGAAGCCAGGAAGGTAAGGATCGTTGGTTTAATCATCGCCACCTCCGGTGGATAGATTGTTGGATGCCGTGAATGGGTCCTAGGGCCTCGCAGGGTTCGGAATGAGCCCCTCACGCATCTGAAAAACGCCTTTGAAATGCATTTGCGCCGAATTGGTCACGTACCGGCATCTGAATCAGTTGTGCGTTCGTCCCATGCCACGAGTCATCTTCACCGCCAACCTGCAGCGACACGTCCAATGCCCGGGCTGCGAAGCCGAGGGTGCGACGGTGCGGGAGGTTCTGGAGTCAGCCTTTCTCCGGTATCCTCAGGCCAGAGGGTACGTGCTGGATGAGCAGGGCGCCCTCCGGCATCACATGATCGCCTTCGTGGATGGCCGCGCTGTTGAGGATCGGCGTGGATTGAGCGATCCAGTTCCGCTTTCCGGCGAGGTCTGCGTCATGCAGGCGCTTTCAGGAGGATGAGATGTCCGAGCGGCTGCTTGTTTCCACGCGCAAGGGACTTTTTGAAGTAGAGCGAATTGCATCGGGACGATGGCGCATCGGACACGTCTCTTTTCAAGGCGACAATGTGAGCCTGACCCTTGAAGATGCCAGGAATGGTGCGTGGTACGCGGCCCTCGACCACGGCCACTTCGGCGCAAAGCTCCACCGCTCCGCGGACCAGGGAGCAGCCTGGGTGGAGATCAGCGTACCTGCCTATCCAGAGCCGCCTGAGGGATATGTCGAGCGAAATTCAATGGGCCAGGAAATCCCCTGGCGATTGATTCGAATTTGGGCTCTGGAAACGGGTGGCAGGCCTGAAGAACTCTGGGCCGGGACCCTTCCGGGCGGCCTTTTCCACTCGGAGGATGGAGGCAGGAACTGGGAGTTGGTGCGTAACCTCTGGGATCATTCCGATCGTAAGGAATGGATGGGTGGCGGAGCCGATTATCCTGGCATCCACTCCATCTGTGTGGACCCCCGCAACGCGGATCGAGTGCTGGTCGCCGTTTCTTGCGGCGGGGCGTGGCTTACGGAGGACAGAGGGACGACCTGGCGCTGCCGTGCGGAAGGGATGTGGGCCGCCTACATGCCGCCCGATCGAGCGCGGGATCCGCGTATCCAGGATATCCACCGCGTGGTGCAGTGCCCGGTGCGTCCCGAGGTGTTCTGGGCCCAGCATCACAACGGTGTATTCCGTACCTCGGATGGTGCCGAGCACTGGGAAGAGATCGGCGCGGTGACCCCTTCCGTGTTCGGGTTTCCGGTTGCCGTCCATCCTGCGGATCCCGACACCGCGTGGTTCGTTCCCGCTCGCAAAGATGAGCAGCGCATTCCCGTGGATGGAGCGGTGGTCGTGGCCAGGACCCGCGACGGGGGCCGCACGTTTGAAACCCTGCGCCACGGACTTCCCCAGGAGCATGCCTACGATCTGGTCTACCGTCATGCCCTGGCGGTGGATGAATCCGGTGAGCGCCTAGCGTTCGGTTCCACCACGGGATCCCTGTGGGTTTCCGAAGACGCTGGCGACCACTGGGAGACCGTCTCTGAGCATCTACCTCCCATCCATGCCGTGCAATTTTCAGTGGCTTGAGGGGCCAAGGTTTTTATTCCACGCGGTTCCTCGGGTGTCCATCATCCAGCCAGCTTGGCCCAGCCTTCCAGTACACGCTGAGCCTGGAAGATGGGACCAACATCGGTGCCTTGCAAGGGCAGGAGCACCGAACCATCGGGTGTGAACTGTCCATCTTTTTGGCCTCGCACCCACCCCATGAGTTTGATCGGATCCAGGGGGGTCTGCGGACTAACGCGGAGTTTCAGCCTGCCCTTGTCGATGGATACCTCGCTCACGGCCACGGACTGGGCCAGAAGCTTCACGCGCAGCAGTTCGAAGAAGCGGGCGCTCTCGCTGTCGTCGCTGGGGATCTGGCCGAAGCGATCCTCCAATTCCAGGCGGTAGAGTTCGAGATCGCGCTCGTTCCTGAGGCGCGAGGCACGCTTGTAGGCCACCAGGCGCTCGGCGGCCTGGTCGATCCAGCGCCGGGAGAGCTGGGCGGGGCCCAGTTCCAGTTTCACTTCGAAGGTGCCGCTGGGCTGGCCCTGGAGTTCCTGGAGCGTTTCCTCCAGCAGCTTGATGTAGAGTTCGAAGCCGATGTCGTGGATGTGCCCCGACTGCTCGCCACCCAGCAGGTTGCCCGCACCGCGGATCTCCAGGTCCATGGCCGCCACGCGGAAACCGGAACCCAATTCCGAGAAATCTTCCAGCGCCTGCAGGCGTTTGCGCGCATCCTCGCTGATCTCGCCCTTGCCGGGGATGAGCAGATAGGCATAGGCGGGCACATCGCTGCGGCCCACGCGGCCCCGGAGCTGGTAGAGCTGGCTGAGGCCGAAGGCATCGGCGCGGTGCACGATGAGGGTATTGGCGTTGGGCACGTCCAGGCCGTTCTCCACGATGGTGGTGGAGACCAGCACATCGATGCGCCCTTCCATGAAGGCGAGCATCACCTGCTCCAACGCCTCGTTGGAAAGCTGCGCGTGGCCCACGCCAACGCGGGCGTCGGGCACCAGCGTGCGGATGCGCTCGGCCATGCTCACGATGCTTTCCACGCGGTTGTGCACGAAGTAGACTTGGCCGCTGCGCCGCAGTTCGAACTGGATGGCGGCGGCGATGAGTTCGTCGGACCAGGGCGCCACCACGGTTTCGATGGCCAGCCGGTTCTTGGGAGGCGTCTCGATGAGCGAGATCTCGCGCAGGCCCGTGAGGCTCATATGCAGGGTGCGCGGGATGGGCGTGGCGCTCATGGCCAGAACATCCACATTGGCCCGCAGCTTCTTCAACTTCTCCTTGTGGGAGACGCCGAAGCGCTGTTCCTCGTCGATGACCACCAGGCCCAGGTCCGCAAAACGGATCTTGCTTCCGAGCAACTGGTGCGTGCCCACGACGATCTCCACCTTGCCATCGCCGATGTCCTGGGAAATGCCCTTGGCTTCCTTGGTTTCGATGAAGCGGTTCAGCATTTCCACACGCAGTGGGAAGCCGCTGAAGCGCTCTCTCAGTGTCCGGAAGTGCTGGAAGCACAGTACGGTGGTCGGACAAAGGATCGCCACCTGCTTGCCATCCAGGGCCACCTTGGCCGCGGCGCGCATGGCCACTTCCGTCTTTCCGTAGCCTACATCGCCGCAGAGGAGGCGATCCATGGGACGGTCCGATTCCAGATCAGCCTTAACGGCCTCGATGGCTTCGATCTGATCCGGGGTCAGGTCGTACGGAAAACTGGCATCGAATTCGGCCATCTCCGGGCCGTCCACACTGTAGGCGAAGCCCTTCTCGGCCTTGCGCTGGGCATAGAGCTTCAGCAACTCCTCGGCCATGTCGCGGATGGCCTTCTTGGCCCGGCGCTTCACCTTGGTCCAGGTGGCGCCGCCGAGCTTGTCCAGGGGCGGCTGGGTGCCATCGGGGGAAACATAGCGCTGGATGAGATCAGCGCGCTCGATGCTGACGTTAACGCGCCCGTTGTCCGCGTAGCGTAGCTGGATGACCTCGTGCTCTTCGCCGCCCACGGTGAGGGTGCTGAAGCCCAGGAATTCACCGATGCCGTGATCCATGTGAACTACCCGATCTCCGGCCTTCAGGTCGCGGAGATCGCTGAGGAAGGCGGAGACGCGGCTCTTCTTGGGCGGTGCGGGCAGCGCCTTCCGGCCGAAGATCTCGCGCTCCGTGAGGATCAGGAGGCGCGCCTCCTTCAGGTAGACGCCCGCGTTCAGAGGCAGATGCACGCATCTGCAGCCGGCCTCGGTTCCGTTGGAGATGGGCAGTTCGTATTCGTGAAGGATCTCTCCCATGCGATCGCGCATGCCGGTGGTGGATCCCGCGAGGAAGATGCGATGGTCCGTGATCAGGAGGTCCTGGAGATAGGCATTCAGTTCGCCGAGGCGGCCCTGGAATTCCCTGGCGGGCTGAGCCTGCAGTGGCAGCGTGGCCTCGGATTGGAATTCCGTGAGATGCACCGTGACGCGGCTCGGATCCTTGTCGAGGAAACGGTCGCCGAAGTCAGGGCAGACCACGCCGCCCCGCCGCAGCACGTCCAGGCCCTGCTCGATGCGGGCCCTCTCGCGCTCGTGGATGGCGTCCGCCCAAGCCTGATCCAGCTTCACGCGCAGGCAGGGCGGCACCCAGTGAGCAAGCTGGCCCGCGGGCTGATCCAGCATGGGGTAGAACAATTCCTCGCCGGGGAAGTGCCCTTGGCTGGCGAGACGGGCCTTACGGAAAGCCAGGTCATCCTCGGGATCCGGCGTGAGCGGAGCCCGCGATTCCACGGCCTTCAACAAGGGCTTTCCATCTCCGCGCTGGCCCTCGTAGCGCGGATAGATCGTCAGTGTTTCCAGTTCCATGCTCGTGCGCCGCTGGGTATCCGAATCGAAGGCCGTGAGCTTCTCCAGCTCGTCGCCGAAGAATTCCAGGCGCAGGGGATCCTCCAACTGATCCGGCCAGATGTCCACCACGAGCCCTCGGGCACTGAACTCACCGGGGCTTCCGGCAAGATCCGTGCGGCGATAGCCGAGAGCCACCAGGGTCTCCAGCAGGAGATCCCGCGGAACCTCAGAACCCTTGCGCAATTCCAGTTTCTGTTTCTCGAACCAGGTTGGATGGGGCAGCTTCTCCTGGGCGGCCAAGGGTCCCGTGACCAGCACCTGGATCCGGTGTTCCAGCAAGCCCACCAGGGTCGAGAGCCGGTCCTGGAGCACGAGGCCGGGAGGGCTCGACTCGCCGCCCGCAAAGGGCGCGAAGCCTGGAAAGTGCGCCACATGGGCTTCGGGCAGCAGCACCGCCAGCTCATGGGCAAGGGTCTGGGCCTCCGTCTCCGTGGGGGCATCCACCCAGAGTGATCGGACCCGCCCCCCTTCCGAAGCCCACTTTGCCAGGATCAGCGCCAGTCCGGCGGGAGAGGTCCAGCGCAATCGCGCGCCTTCGGTGAAAGGCGCGTCCAGCGTACGCAGCAGGTCATTGAGCGAGGCCCGGTCGCGGGTATCCATAGACTTCCAGTTTGCCCGGAATACTCGTGGGCTGGGATTCCGTTTGACAGCGGGGAGCCATGGAAGAAATCTATTCAAGCCGGTTCTTGCTCATACCCTCCCTTGATACTGCGGATTCCATCGGGCTTGGGCCTGATGGATTTCACGCGGCAACCACTCTCCCTGGATTCCGTGAGATTCCCACCATTTCCCCAGCTGTTTCTCGCGACCCTGCTGGCGCTCTGCATTCCTTTCATGGCATTGGCGCAGCAGAGTACCGCCCCCCGGGTGGACCGGGAGGCGGAGACCATCATCGTGGGCGGGGACCGCAGCTATCCCCCCTACGAGTATCTCGACAAGGACGGGTCGCCGACAGGTTACAACGTGGAACTGACCCGGGCCATCGCGCGGGTCATGGGACTCAAGGTGGAGATCCAGCTGGGTCACTGGGCGGATGTGAAGCGTGGACTCGATACAAGGCGGATCGATGTGCTCCAGGGCATCGTGTATTCGGATGAGAGGGCCAAGGATTTCGAGTTCACGCCACCCCACACCTTAGTCCACCAGTCGCTGTTCGCGCGGAAGGGTTCGGGCAAGGCCAGTTCCTTCGAGGATCTGAAGGGCAAGCAGGTACTCGTGCTGCGGGATGGCATCTCCCACGAGATCCTCGCCAAGATGCATCCGAATGTGATCCCCATTCCCACCAACACCAATGCTGAAGCCCTTCAGTTGCTAGCCGCCGGAAGATACGATTACGCCCTCATGGCAAAACTTCCCGGGCTCTATCTCATCCGGGAATTGGGTCTCTCCAACCTGGTCCCTGTGGGTAATCCACTGGTGGCCCATCGCTACGGCTACGCCACGGACAAGGGCAACACCGCGCTGGCGGCCACGTTCGGAGAAGGTCTCGCGATCCTGAAGAACACCGGGGAGTACCAGGCCATCTACGACAAGTGGCTGGGCGTGCTGGAGCCCAGAGGCATCACCTGGAAGGATGTGCTGTGGAAAGGTGCGCTGGTGTTCACTCCCCTGCTCCTGTTCCTGGGTCTGACGTCCTTCTGGTCCTGGAGTCTGAAGCGGAAGGTGGCGCATCGGACGGCGGAGCTGACCCTGGAAATCCACGAACGGCGCCGCACGGAAGAGGAGCTTCGGAAGAATCAGGAGCAGTTGCTCCAGGCGGCGAAGATGGCCGCGCTCGGTGTCTTGGTCTCCGGGGTCGCGCACGAGATCAACAATCCGAACGGTCTGATTCTTCTGGATCTGCAGATGCTCAAGGATGTCCTCGAGGACGCGGAGCCTATTTTCGAGGAACACCATCAGCGCCGTGGCGATTTCGCTTTGGGCAATCTGCGCTATTCCCGGCTCAAAGAATCCCTGCCGCGCATGATGTCGGAAGCCCTGGAGGCATCCCGCCGGGTGAAGCGCATCGTGGAAGAGCTGAAGGATTTTGGCCGCCAGGGGGATACGGACCTGCGGGAGGGAATGTCGCTCAACCAGGTGGCGCAGGCCTCGGTGCGCCTCGTGGAAAACCTGATCCGCAAGTCCACCTCCCGCTTTGTGCTCGATTGCGCGGAGGACCTTCCCCCTGTACGCGGGAATACCCAGCGCATGGAGCAAGTGGTGGTGAACCTCCTCATGAACGCCTGCCAGGCCCTTCCGGACCGCGAGAAGGGCATCCAGCTGCACACGTACCTCGATGAGGAAAGGCAGGCCGTTTGTCTGGAGATCCGTGACGAGGGCGTGGGCATTCCCGAGGAGAACCTGAAGCGCATCACGGATCCCTTCTTCACGACCAAGCGGGAAAAGGACGGCACGGGGCTCGGGCTGGCCGTTTCCGCGAGCATCGTCAAGGATCACGGGGGCTCGCTAGTCTTCGAGTCCGAGCCGAACCGAGGCACCGTGGCCCGGGTTCTGCTGCCCCTCGCCCCGACGGAGCATTCCTCATGAGCGAAATCCTCTACCCGTCCTTCGGCATCCTCATGGTGGACGACGAGGCCAGCTGGCTGCATACCCTTTCCTTGAGTCTCGAGCGAACCGCGGGCATTACGAATCTGTTCTCCTGCCAGGACAGCCGCGAGGTGCTGGACTTGCTCAGCAGGCACGACATCGCGGTGGTGCTGCTTGATCTCACGATGCCCCACCTCTCCGGCGAAGAGCTTCTCAGTCTGATCAATGAGGACTATCCGGAGGTCACGGTCATCGTCATCAGCGGCCTCAATCAGCTCGAGACCGCCGTCCGGTGCGTCCAGGCTGGGGCCTTCGACTATTTCGTCAAGAGCACCGAGGAAGAGCGGATCACCAAGGGCGTGCGCCGCGCCATTCGCTGGCAGGAACTCCAGAGGGAGAACCGGGAGATGCGTCGGCTCTTCATCGGGGAGCGCCTGGAGTGCCCCGAGGCGTTTTCCGACATCGTCACCCAGGACCGGAACATGCACTCGCTCTTTCACTACATGGAGGCGATGGCCAAGGGCAGCCAGCCGGTGTTGATCACCGGCGAAAGCGGAACAGGGAAGGCATTGATCGCCCAGGCCATCCACCGCCTCAGTGGTCGCACTGGCCCTTTCGTAGCGGTGAACGTCGCCGGGTTGGATGATTCGGTGTTCGCCGATACCTTGTTCGGTCACACGAAAGACGCGTTCCCGGATGCCTCCGAGGCGCGTTGCGGCATGGTGGAACAGGCAGCGGAGGGGACCCTCTTCCTGGATGAAATTGGCGACTTGGGCCTTGCCTCCCAGATGAAGCTGCTGCGACTCCTTCGGGAAGGGGAGTTCTTTCCCTTGGGCAGTGATCGCCCCCGCTGGGTGCGGGCGCGGGTCGTGGCGGCTACCAGCCAGGACTTGGCCGCCAAGCAGCTTGCTGGCCAATTCAGGAAGGATCTGCACCACCGCCTCAACTCCCACCATGTCCACGTGCCCCCATTGCGCGAGCGGAAGGAGGACATCGCTCTCCTGCTTGACCATTTTTTGGAGCTGGCGGCTCAGGAGTTTTCGAAGAAGAAACCGACGCCACCGAAGCAGCTGAAGATCCTCCTTTCCACGTACGGCTTTCCAGGGAATGTGCGGGAGTTGAAGGCCATGGTCTTCGACGCGGTGGATTCCCATCACGGGAAGATCCTGTCCATGGACGCCTTCAGACGCGCCATCGGAGAGCAGGCGACCAGCATGCGCGTCGAAGAGCTGGAGGGGAATCCCTTCACCGGCCTGGAATGGCTGCCCTCCCTCGACGAAGCCCAGGAGTGCCTGGTGGCCGAGGCCTTGCGGCGTACTGGAGGGAATCAGTCCATGGCCGCCCAGATGCTTGGAGTGACTCAGTCCGCCCTGAGCAAGCGGCTCTCGAGACTCAAATCGCTGTGACATCTCGCACGATCCGGATTTTGAAGACACCCCCTAGGCCCGTGAAACCCGCTCCGGACACAATGGGAGCATGGTGAAACCTTCCCTGGAAGATCGGATCGAGGCCTTGAAGCAATCCCTGGACGCGGCGGATCTCCCGGCCGCATCCGGCCTGCTGGAGACGCTCCGTTCGGGCTACCGGGCGGATCCTGGAGCTTTTGGGCGCGGGCATCTTGAGGCCCTAAAGACGTATTCGGAATCGCTCCGGTTGCGCCGCCAGTTGAAGGAGACCTTCGGCTACTCCTCCTTCCGGACCGGCCAGGAATCCGTGATCCAGACCGTGCTCGCTGGCCGCGACTGCCTGGCCGTGATGCCCACCGGCGCCGGGAAAAGCCTGCTGTATCAATTGCCGGCGCGGATTTTGGGGGGCACGACCCTCGTGATTTCACCGCTCATCGCGTTGATGAAGGATCAAGTGGACGCGCTGGTGGAAGGTGGTCTCCGGGCGACCTACCTGAACTCGAGCCTCACGCTGGAGCAGCGCCGGGAGCGGATCCAAGGGCTGCACAGGGGCGAGTACGAGCTGGTCTACGCGGCGCCGGAGGGAATCGAGCAAAGTGTGGGACCGCTGTTGGAGCGCTTGGACCTGCGCTTGATCGCCGTGGACGAAGCCCACTGCATCAG
>DCFP01000155.1 GCA_002319925.1 Holophagaceae bacterium UBA1801
GCCTCGGTGCCGGACCGGCCCATGACGGCCCGCATCACCGCGAAGGCGGATCTCGTGATCGCAGGATTGCCCGTGGCTGCGGAGGTGCTCAGAGTGGTGGATCCGAATCTCCAGATCCAGTGCCTGGTCCAGGACGGTGAAACGATCCCGGAGGGCAAGGAGGTCATGACCATCACGGGTTCCAGCCGCTCGATCCTCATGGCCGAACGGGTGATGCTGAACCTGCTGCAGCGGCTCAGTGGCACGGCCACGCTCACCCGCGCCTTCGTCAAGGCTGTGGAAGGCACGGGCGCCCGCATCCTGGACACGCGCAAGACCACCCCTGGCCTCAAGCTGCTGGAGAAGTACGCGGTGCGATGTGGCGGTGGAGTCAATCACCGCCTGACTCTTGGAGATGGTGTGCTGCTCAAGGAGAATCACATCGCCGCCACGGGCGGCATCCGGGCCGCGGTGGAATCCGCGAGGCGCGTCTCGCCGAACCTGATCAAGGTCGAGGTCGAAGCGGAAAACCTGGCTCAGGTGCGGGAATGCCTCGAGGTGCCGGACGTGGATGGCATCCTCCTGGACAACATGACCAACGAACAAATGCGCGAAGCGGTACAGGCCAGAAACGCCTCGGGCCGCCGCCTCTTCCTGGAAGCCAGCGGGAATTTGAGCCTGGAGCGGGCGCGCTCCGTGGCCGAGACCGGTGTCGATTTCCTGAGCGTCGGCGCGTTGACCCACAGCGCTCCAGCAGCGGACTTGAGCTTGCGGTTGGGCTGACCTCCACCTACATCCCGAACACCTTGTGCAGGAAAGCAACGGTCGCTTCTCCGGCTTTCTTCCGCGCCGCCTTGTCGCCCTGCACGCTGGCACCTAGGGCACCGCATTCTTTGAGGGCCTTTTGGTAGGCAGGGCCAGTCAAGCGCTGGCCGGTGCTGTGGTCGTAGGTGATCAGGGTGTCGATGTCCAGCTCGAGGGGGCAGTCGTCAAGCGTGCGCGTCACCTTGGGCAGGTTGATATGGCGCTGATCGTCTTGGTCGAACTTGTGGTAGGCACCAGGCAAAGTCACAAACTCGACCGGTGTGCCGGCGGCGCCTATGCGCTGTGAATAGTCACGGACGGCTCCGATGGGGCAGTAGTCGTCCGCATCGCCATGAACCCAGAGCTGAGGCGCTTTGGAGAAGACGCCTGGCTTGACGATCAGCCGGAAACCCCCGGAACAGCCACCCGAGTACATCATGATGTGTGCGGCGAAGCGCAGCCTGTCTGGCATTTGCTGAGCGGCGATGATGCGCTCCACGGCCGCGCGCCATGCAGCGATGCCGCCGCGTGAGAAGCCCATGATCGCGATGTGATTGGCGTCGACACGGGGATGGGAAGCCAACAGACGCAAGGCCGCGAAGGCATCCGTCACATCCGCTGCGAAGGGCACCAGTGACTGGTCTTCTGCGGTACTCGTGACGCCGCGGGGACTGAAACGATCGAGAGCGAAAACACCGATGCCCTCTGCGTTGAGCAGCTTCGGCCAGAAATCGAGCATCGCGCTGTAAATCCCGCCCGAACCGTGCATCAGTAGCACCATGGGGACCTTGCCATCTCCCTTTGGCAGGAAAAGATGGCCGACGATGTTTACCGCGTCACCGCTGGCGCCGGACTTGACCAAATCCGGAAATGTCTGGGTTGTATGGCTGGTGAAGGCATACTCCCCGCTCGTCTGCCCGGCCTTGAAATCGGTTACCACCGGCTGTGCCTGCAGGTGGCCCAGACCCAGCGCACAAACAGCCAGCGCGCCCCGCATCAGGTTCATCCAGCTGAACTGAGACCGATCACGCATGGGTGGCTCCTTGTGAAATTGAAGCTGGCGACGGGCTTTTGGCTCACTCTCCCTTGAACACCGGCCGCCGCTTCTCCAGGAAGGACTGGATGCCTTCGCGGTAGTCGTTGCTGTCGTAGACTTTGCGCCGAAGGCCCTGGATGCGTTCGAACATGTTGGGCGTGAGCGGCGAGGCGTTGGCGAGGAGGCGGAAGGACTCCTTCATCGCGGCGATGGAGAGCGGGCTGTTCCGGGAAATCTTTTCCGCCAGGTCATAGGTGTAGGATTCCAGCGAATCCGCGGGCAACAGGTGATTCAGGATGCCCAGGAGATGGGCCCGCTCGGCCTCGATGGGCTGGGCGGTGAAGAACATCTCCTTGGCGGCATTTACTGACAGGATGTTCATGAAACGCAGCAATCCCGAGGCGTTGTAGGGCACGCCCAGCTTGGCCGGGGTCATGGTGAACTGTGCGTTGGTGCTGCCGATGAGCATATCGCAGGTGAAGGCCAGATCGCAGGCTCCGCCCCACACGCTGCCGTCGATCATGGCGATGACTGGCGTCGTGATGTACTGGACGGTGCGCAGCACGCGCACCAGGGAGTCCTCGTATCCCAGCGGATCCCGCCCCGGCGTGGGCAGTTCCTTGACATCATGGCCCGCGGACCAGACCTTGGCTCCCGCGTAGGCCCTGAGAATGATGACCCGGGCCTTGGCCTCCTTCAGCTCGTCGAAGGCGTTGATCATTTCGTCGATGATAACCTCGCTGAGCGCGTTCCGGTGCTCAGGGTGGTTCATGGTGATGGTGCCGATGTGCTTGTCCAGATGGATCTGGATGTATTTCATGGAGATCTCCATCATCCCGGGGTGGATTCTTCGATTTCCCAGCGCGTCCTCTCAAGCCAGACCATCACTTCTTTCCCATGTTCATCCTGTCCTGAATACTGCAGCTTCACGGGGCCTTTCCCATCGCGTTTGGTGACCTTCACGCCGGGACCGCTGCCCTCGGACAGGAGTTTGTAGAGCGCTTCCGCGGTGCCGAGCTGGGGCAGGAAGGGCAGGGGCAATTCGTTGAAGGAAGCCCCCCGGAGATCCAGTTCTCTGCGCGGAATCTGCACGCGATAGCCCGATGCGCGGTCGCCTGAAAGGTAGACCAGGCGCTCGCCGAGGCCGTGGAGTTCCATGATGACCTTGCCGGAGGTGGGTTCCACGAGGATGCTCAAAGTGCCCTTGCCCTCGCCTTCCATGCCCGCATAGCCCCAGGAATACTGGGCCCGCAGCGTGGTCTTCGTCTGGTTCGGGTCCTGCACAGGCGCTTGCCCAGACACGGGCGGGATGGGTGCCGGCGCGGGCGGCTGCGGAGGAACGGCTGGCGTCTGGGCGAGCAGAACAGGGGTGATCAAGGTGATGAAGGCTGCTTTCAAGGTGTTTCCTCGTCGTCGTTCGTGTCTTCTTCCGGTGCGGACTGAGTGGAAGAAGTTTCCTGCGCATTCTGCTTCCTGGCGATGTCCGCGCGCAGTTTCTGCACCTTGGCTTCGAGTTCCTTGCGCTGCGGAAACACATAAGCCAGGGCCCGTTCCCAGTTCTCCAGGGCCTCCTCGGGACGGTTGAGCTTCAGCAACACCTCGCCGAGATGCGAGCGGATTTCAGGACTGTAGGGCGTCAGCTCCACGGCCTTGCGCAGGGCTTCCTCGGACTCCTGGAACCGGCCCTGTTTGAAGAGCACCCAGCCCCAGCTGTCGACGGTACTGCCGCTCTTGGGATCCTGCTTCATGGCCGCTTCGATGAGATGGCTGGCTTCCTGGAGATCGCCGCCGTTCTCCAGCAGCAGGTACCCGAGATTGTTCTGGAGCATGGGATAGGCCGGATCCAGTTTCTGGGCATCCCGCAGGACCTTGATGGAGTCGCCCGGGCGCCCCACTTCATCCAGCGCGTTGGACTGGAGCATCAGCAGGCCCACGCGGCGATTGGGCGAGGCCACCAGCGCCTGATTGACCAGCTCCAGGCATTTGTCCCACTGGCGGAAATCGCTCCAGAGCGAGGCCATGGATTCGAGATCCAATTGGACGAGCGCCTGCCTCGCGTCCTTTTTGAAGAGCAGACCTTCCTTCAGGAGGCCGGGCGGCATGGCCTTGGCGTCCTGGAACAGCGACTGGTTGGGGAAGCGCTTCATGCCGTCTTCCAGGGAGGAGCGCGCCGCTTTCCATGACTGGGTCTGGATGAGGCCTTCGGTCTTGAGGACCAGGAGATCAGCCTGGTCGGTCTCGCTGGGCCAGCCCTGGAGGAGATTCAGCATCTCCGCGGGGCGCTTCTGCAGGAGCAGGCTGCTCGCATAGAAGTAGCGGGCGTTCTGTACGAGTTCCGCGCTGTCGGCTGGGAGGTCCTTGGATGAAAGCAGCGCGCGCCAGATGCTTTCTGCTTCGGCAAGGCGGCCCAGGCTCATGAGGCAGATGCCTTCGAAATAGGAGATCTGCGGAGAGGGCTTGAGGGCCTCGGCCTGGCGATAGGACTTAAGCGCCTCGTCAAACCGGTTCGTCATCATCTGGATGCGGGCGATGTTCTCCCAGATGGCGGGCACGTCGGGGAGGCGCTCCCCCAGAAGGAGGAAACTCTCCTCCGCGTGTCCCAGATAGCCTT
Source organism: Holophagaceae bacterium UBA1801 (assembly GCA_002319925.1). Classification (GTDB taxonomy): domain Bacteria; phylum Acidobacteriota; class Holophagae; order Holophagales; family Holophagaceae; genus UBA1801. Next base: position 4,431 of record DCFP01000155.1, read on the forward strand.
TGTCCGTCTGCTCCTTCGCGAGATCCTCCAGGAGCGGCAGGTACTTGCCCTCAGGATCGTCCAACCGGCAGAGGGACATGATGGCTTCGCGGCGCGACTCGTACAGGTTGAGCTTGGTCGCCAGCAGGACCGCGCTTTCCCAGGCCTGCCGCTCGATTTTCGGGTCTGCCATTCGGCTGGCGAGGTGCATCCGGCCCAGACTCAGATATGCCTTCAGCGCGGTGGCGTCGTCGTTGATGAGCTGGCTGACCTGCGCCAGACGGAGCCAGAGGTCGATATCGCCTGGCAGATAACGAGAGGCTTCCAGCAACGCCTTCTGGGCACCGGCCCGGGCGCCTGCGTTCACCGCCGCCCGCTGGGACTGCAGCATGCCGAGGTTGAGCCAGGCCTCGCCGTTTTTCGGGTTCAACTCAGCGGCTTTTTCGGCTGGCGGCAGTGCGCCATCCAGATCGCCCGACTCGGCCAAGGTTTCGGAGAGTCTGAGCTGGGCCTCGGAGCTGTTGGGTTCCAGGGCGACTACTTTCCGGTAGAGCAAAACGGCGCCCGTGAGATCCTCGGCGCTTGCGCTCTGCTGCTTGAGGCGTGCCCGGAACATCAGTGCCCGCGGATCATCCAGGGCCGGGGTCTGGCCAATCACCGGGCCGCCCAGGGAGAGCAGGAGCAGAAGAGTGGAAGCGGTTTTCAACGTGGGCACGGCCAATCCTGAATTCAAGTGAGCAAAGCCGAGAGGCGGGCATGGGCACTGGCCCAGGCTTCCGGGGGCAAAGAGCGCAGCACCGCGCGCTGCCCTGGAATCGGCAATACGCAGTGTATCGCCGATCCTCCCGAGGTCTTGGATTCTCCAATGGCTTTTTTATCCCTGCAAAGAACAGGCAAGCAGGAAGGCCAATCTGGTAAAAAACGAGAAAGCGGCTTCAAGCGTCCGGCGAAACGCTTCAGGAAATCCGCAGGGAAGGCCGGCAGGCCTTGTTCTTCGGCCAGAAGGCAGGCGGCTAGCGTACCCAGGCCGACGGCTTCGCCGTGCAGCAAACCAAAGCCCGATGCGGATTCCAGGGCATGGCCCAGGGTGTGGCCCAGGTTGAGCAGTTTGCGTTCTCCGGTTTCGCGGAGGTCGCGGTGGACGACCCCTGCCTTCTGCAGCAGGGAACGGCGCAGGTCGTCGGGACCTGGTTGTCCGGCGGCAAGCAGGGATTCGGCCCAGTCCAGATCCCCTTCGATCAGCGCGTGCTTGAACAGTTCCCACGCCCCGGCGGACCGGTGACGCGAGCTCAGGGTCGAGAGGAATTCCGTGCATACGATCATGCGTTCCGGTGGATGGAAGGCTCCCGCGAGGTTCTTGCCCGAGGGCAGGTTCACGGCGGTCTTGCCGCCGAGTCCTGCATCCACCTGGGCGAGGAGGGTCGTGGGCCAGCAGTGCCACTTCACACCACGCAAGAACAGGGAAGCCGCGAGGCCGGCCATGTCCGTTAGCACGCCGCCGCCCACGGCGACGATGGTGGCATCGCGGTGTAATGGAAGGGAGGCCCAGGTTTCCAGCCAAGGATCGATCGTCTCGAGGCGCTTCGTGGTTTCGCTGGTAGGGACCCAGAGGGTTCCAGGCGGTTCGGGGAATCCGTGACGGGTCCAGTGGACGCGGACATTCTCATCGCCGATCAGAGCCCACGGGCCATCGGGCAGAAAGCGTGGATCCAGCCCTTCCATGACCCGGATCTCGGTGGCGAAGCCTTCAGGCAGCGGCAGCCTTGAATCCTCCGGCCCACTCACAGCCGTTCCCTGAATTCGTCTTCATCATCCTCTTCGAAGTTGCCTTCCTTGCGGAAACGCTCGGTGATCTGATCCAGCTCGATGAACCGGTCGGCCGCGTCCATGACCTTGTTGGCCGTGGCGCCGCGGAATCCTGCCACCTCGATGCGGATGCCCTTCTGCGCCAGCACGTTGAGCGGATAGGCGAAATCCTCGTCGCCGCTCACCAGGATGACGAGGTCCACCTTGTCGGAGTAGGAGAGCATGTCCGTGGTGATCTCCACCTCCAGGCGAGCTTTCCGCGTGCCGTCGCGTTCCTGTTTCACGGGCTTCTGAACCACCCTGAATCCGTTGCGCCGCATCCAGTGCAGGAAGCCGCGCTGGCGGTCGGCGCTTTCGTCCACGCCGGTGTAGAAGAAGGCACGCAGCAGTTCGCGCTCCCGGCCCAGCAGCAGCGACAGCAACCGCGAATAGTCGACCTCGAAGCCGAGCTGACGGGCGGAGTGAAAGATATTGTTCCCGTCGATAAAAACGGCGCAACGCATCATGAAACAGGTTCCTCTAAAGCGGGGCAGGGCCCTTGGTTCTGAATAGATCCGTGACCGGATGTTTCATGATGCCACAATGGACCCATGGCGGACGCGTCCAGCACCTTCTTTCACAGCGACCAGGTGGACTCGCGACCCATGAAGCACGCGTTGATGTTGCGGCTTCTGGGGTACCTCAAGCCCTATTGGCCGGGGCTCCTGGTCCTCCTGCTCCTGATGGCGGCGGGGGCTTTCCTCGAAGTGATGCCCTCCGAGTTCACGCTGCGGCTCATCGATCATCACCTGGCCAACGGGAGTCTCCGGGGTGCGGGCCCGCTCATCGCCGCGTTCTCCGGGCTGTTGCTTCTGGGTTTCGTCGTGGCCTTCGCGCGCTTCGCGCTCCTGGCCTGGGTGGGACAGATGGCCATGCTGGATCTCCGCATGCAGCTCTTCTCGCACCTCATGCGCCGCTCCACGCACTTCTTCCACCGCAATCCCGTGGGCCGTCTCATGACGCGCGTGATCAGCGATGTCCAGAACCTTAATGAAATGTTCTCCTCGGGCTTCGTGGCCATCGTGGGGGATGCGCTCTCGCTCATGGCCATCGTGATCTGGATGTTCATCAAGCACGCAGGTCTTGCGGCCGTAGCGCTGGGCATCATGCCCTTCCTGCTGATCGCCACGGAGATCTTCCGGCGCCACGCGAGCGAAGCCTTCCGCGAGACCCAGGGCCGTTATGCGGCCATCCAGGCCTTCCTGCAGGAACAGCTCTCCGGCATGAGTCTACTGCAGTTGAACGAACAGGAACCGCGCAGCCGGTCGTCCTTCAGGGAGCTCAACCAGAAGTACCTCGACGCCTTCATCCGGACCATCCTGGCCTACGCCGTCTTCTTTCCCGTGGTGGAATTCATCACGGCGGGAACACTGGCCGCGCTGATTCTTTACGCGGGATTCAAACTGCAAGCGGGCACATTGACCCTCGGGCTTCTGCTGGCGTTCATCCAGCAGTCCGGCCGTTTCTTCCGGCCCATCCGGGAACTGGCCGAGCGCTACAACATCATGCAGACGGCCATGGCCTCCAGCGAACGCATCTTCAAACTCCTGGACAACGAGGAAGAGATCCGCGAAGCGCCGGGTGCGATGGTGCCCGTGTTCCAGCACCAGCTCCGCTTCGAGGATGTCTCCTTCGCTTACGAGGAGAACGGTCGCCTGGTTGTGCGCAACCTCTCGGGCGAGATACCGAAGGGCAAGCGCATCGCGGTGGTAGGCCACACCGGCGCGGGCAAGAGCACCCTCGTCAATCTGCTGATGCGCTTCTACGACACATCGGAAGGCACCATCACACTGGATGGCATCGATCTTCGGCGCCTGCGGCTGAAGGAACTCCGCGCCCTTTTCGGGTTGGTGCTCCAGGATGTCTTCATCTTTTCCGGCTCGCTGGAAGAGAACATCACCTTGGGGCGAGGCCTTGACGCCCGGCGTCTCGAGTCAGCCCTTGAACAAAGCCAGCTCCATGATCTCGTGGACCGCCTGCCCATGGGCATCCAGACCCAGGTCGGCGAGCGGGGCCAGAAGCTCTCCGCAGGCGAGCGGCAGCTGGTGGCCTTCGCGCGCATGCTCTACGAGGAGCCCCGAATCCTGCTCCTGGACGAGGCCACAGCCAACATCGACAGCGAGACGGAGCACAAGATCCAGCAGGTGATCGAGCACGTGAGCCATCGCCTCACCACCTTCACCATCGCCCACCGCCTCAGCACCATCAAGGATGCGGACGAAATCTGGGTGATGGACCAGGGGCAGATCGCGGAGCGCGGCACCCACGATGGGCTGATGGCGCAGGACGGGCACTACGCCAAGCTGGTGCGCCTGCAATTCGAAACGGAGGAATCCGCGGCGTAGGCATCGTACGGAGATACCCAGGGCAAAGATGCACCACGGAGACCGCGGAGGTAAACACGGAGCAAGCAGCCTTGGCGGGCATTCCTCCGTGCTTTTCTCCGTGAACTCCGTGTCTCCGTGGTGAACCCAGTACGTTGGCCTAGCCTCGACCAGGTGAAAAGCACTGGCGGCACATCAGCCTAATGGCTCACTATGGAAGGAACCTGACCGATCCATGGGAGTGAGCTGAATGCGGCATCTTCTACTGCCTTTCCTGATGTGTCTGTCCCTCCAGGCCCAGGACCCGACGGCCGAAGCCATCCTGAGCAAGCACCTGGCCGCCCGTGGCGGCGTCGCCAGGCTCAAGGCCGTCGATTCCATCCGGATCACCGGTGTCCAGGTGCTGACGCCCTCGCCCATCGAGATCCCCATGGTCATTGAGCAGAGGCGGCCCAACCTCCAGCGGGTCGAAATGAACGTGAAGGGCATGGTGGAGGTCCAGACCTTCGATGGCACGGAGGGCTGGATCCGGACACCTTGGGCCGCGAACAAGAGCGCACGCCCCATGGAGCCCGAAGAGATCAAGGCTCTGACCGAACACGATTTCGACACGCCCTATCTGAACTGGAAGGAAAAGGGCTGGAAGGCGGAATACCTCGGCACCGTCGCCGTGGAAGGCAGAACCCTTCAGAAGGTGCAAGTGACGGTGAGCAACACGGAATCGATCATCGGCATCTTCGATGGCCAGACCTTCCAGGAGGTCCAGCGGGAGAATGTCTATCGGGAACTCGGCAATCAGGTCAAGCTCATGAGCCTCTTCAGCGACTACCGTCTGGTCCAGGGCATGTCCTTCCCCTTCAACACGCTCATCCGCGCCGAGTACCGTGGCCGTCGCTTCAAGTTCCTGGTAGACCGGGTGGACGTCAACCCCAAACTGGATGACCAGCGGTTCGCGAAGCCTTGAAATTTCCAGCGTTCCGATTCGCCCGCATAATGGGCTCTTCCGGAGCCTGTCCTTGCTGAACCTGCCGCCGCTGTATCCCATCACCGACGCCCGTCTGGACATCAGCCTTCCCGAGCAGATCCGGAAGCTCGGCGCTACCGGGTTTCCCTTGGTGCAGTTCAGGGCCAAGGAACTGGACGCGAAGGCCCAGTGGGAAGCCCTTCGGCAGGCGCTCATCGCCTCCCGGGAGAACGGCGGATGGCCGGCCATCTGCGTGAACGATCGCGCGGACCTGGCGCTACTCGCCACTGGCGAAGGCCTTTCACCCTGGGGACTCCACCTCGGCCAGGCGGATCTTCCACCCGGCGAGGCGAGGAAACTTCCGGGTCTGGAGGCGCTTCACATCGGCACCTCGACCCATGGTGTGGAGGAGTGGCACTACGTGGATCAGGCCTGTGACCATGCGGGTGTCGGTCCATTCCGGGCTACCCAGACCAAGGGCGACCACGCGGCGCCCATCGGTCTGGAAGGCCTTCGGCAGGGATGCTCGATCCTGCGCAGGCGTGGTCTGGCACCCATCGCCATCGGCGGACTGACCATGGAAGATGCTTCCGCCTGCTACGAAGCCGGGGCCGAGTCGCTGGCGATGGTCGGGGAAATCGCGCGATCCGAAAACCCGAGAGAGCTGCTCTGGGAAGCCCAGGCCATGCGTTGGCAAACCAGGCCTGTGCTGCGGAAGGGGCAGGGCATTGCGCTGGTGGGGGGCAGTGGCTGCGGCAAGTCCACCCTCGCGAAGGTGCTGGCCAAGCGACTGGGGCTGCTTGCGAGAGATCTCGACGAGGTCATCGCCGAGCGGGCCGGGAAGCCCATTCCCAGGATCTTCGCGGAGGATGGCGAACCCGTCTTCCGCCGCCTGGAAGCCGAAGCGACGAACAAAGCCTTTGAAACTCCAGCGGTCCTGGCCCTGGGCGGTGGGGCCTGGGAGAATGAGTTGATCCGCAATGCCGCCAGGACCGCGGACTACGCTGTGCTCTGGATCGCCGAGGATCCGGGCCGGGTCTGGAAGCGGGTGGCCCTGGATCCGAACCGGCCCCTGGCCCAGGATCCGCAGACCTTCTTCCAGCGGTGGCGAAACCGGATGCCACGCTGGATGGAAGCGTCCATGATCCTGCCCCTGGGCCGGGGCTGCCGTGAACTGGCAGATGCTTTTATTGCGTGCAATGGTCTGTGAACGGCGTTCGAAGGCTGGAGCTGTCACCCTTCTAATCGGCATAGGTCTTCCAAGCCCTGTCCGATTACACTAAGGTCTTGCTTTCGCACGATTAAAATTCCTTTACGGAGTGAAATTAAGCATTCCGCGGGCCGGTACCGTTTCCGGATGTGCCACACTGTTTGAACTTCCCACTCAATGGACCTCATTCTTTCCGACATCCACGCCAATCTGCACGCCCTCAAGGTCGTGCTGCGCTACGCCCGGCGCCGGGCTATCGACCGATTTGTCTTCCTGGGTGACCTGGTCGGCTACGGTGCCCAGCCCAACCAGGTCATCGACAGCATCCAGCCCCTGAAGCCCAGGTTCATGGTGCGGGGCAACCACGACCGAGCCTGTGCCTTCGCCAACGCCGACGACAGCTTCAGCCTTCCCGCACGCATGGCGGCGGCCTGGACCAGGGACAAGCTCACCCGGGACCACCTGCGTTTCCTGCAGGAAATGCCCGTGGGGCCCTTGTGGGTGGGCGAGGACTACCAGATCACCCACGGTTCGCCCCTGGACGAGGATGCCTATCTCCTGCATCCGAGGGATGCGCTCCATGCCTTCGACGGGTTTTCCGCCCAGATCTGCTTCTTCGGGCACACGCACCTGCCCGGTGCCTATGTACTCGACGAGAAGGCCCAGGTTCTCTCAGGGGTCTACTTCGAACCCGATGAATGGTTCCCCATTCGGGACGGCTGCCGGTATCTCATCAATCCGGGTTCCGTGGGCCAGCCCCGGGACCGGGATCCGCGGCTTTCCTTCATGAGCTTCGACCTGAAACGGAAGCGCCTGAAACTCCATCGCATGAACTACGACTATGAAGGAGCCGCCAAAGCCATTCTGGCCGCGGGTCTCCATCCGAATCTCGCCGAACGGCTGTATCACGGAAATTGAAGGGTTTCCCCATGGATGAGAAGAACGGTTTGAGTGGAAAAGATCTGGAGAAGCTGCTCTACCAGGCCAAGGCGGAAAGCGCCTATGCCAGCATCCGAGCGATGGGCAGCGCCAGGATCCTGGGAGATCTCCAGGTCCGCGGCCTCGAGCCCGGCAAGGCCATCCAGTTGATGGGCGTGAAACGCCGCGAACAGTTCCCGGTACCGGGCTCCGAAGTGATCCTTTCGATCCTCCTCGGCGACGAGGTGATCTCCTCGCATACCACGCTGCTGGAGCCCATCGTGTTCGCCGAAGGGGACACCATGTTCCCGCCGGTACTGCGTCTGGCATGGCCCACCAAGGCCATCCAGACCCACCGCCGTCACGAGGTTAGGGTCGCGGGGCCGGACTTCCCGTCCCTGGACGCGACGATCGAAGTCCAAGGCAAGCATCTGCAGGCCCAGTTGCTGAACTTGACGGAAACGGGCATGGGCCTTGGCCTCGTCGAGAAGGTCGACGTGCCGTTCAAGACCCAGGTACAGGTGGAGACGCTCTTGCCCGGAGGTGCCATCATCCGTGCACCAGGGGAGATCCGCCATGCCGAATTCGTGGAGAACGAGCCCCAGCCCATGCGCCTTGGCATCGTGCTGGGAGCCATGACGGACCAGGTGCGCGACGCGCTGCACCGCTTCATCCAGGCCCGGCGAATGGATCGCTCCGAGGAGATGCGGAAGAGCCACTGACCATCCGCTGATGGATCGCGGAAGTTCCCCAGGTTGGCATCTCCCGTTCGCGGGTGGAGGGTCGACTACAATGGAACAACCATGAAAACCATCTCGCTGAGAGTAGATGTCGACACCCTCGAGGGTTCCCTCAAGGGCATTCCCACTTTGCTGCGCCTCCTCGACAAGCACCAAATGCAGGGCAGCTTCTACTTTTGTTTCGGTCCTGACAGCTCGGGCAAGGCGATCCGGCGGATTTTCCGCAAAGGCTTTCTCTCGAAGATGCGCCGCACATCCGGTCCAGGGAAGCTCTACAGCCTGAAGACGATGCTCTACGGCACCCTGTTGCCCGCGCCCATCATCCACAAGCGCGCCGCGGCGGAGATGCGCGCGGCGAAGGAAGCCGGGCACGAAGTGGCGATCCACGGCTGGGATCACGTGCAGTACCACGACCTGCTGGACCGCAAGTCGCGGAAGTGGCTGGAGCATTGGTTCCTGCGGGCCCACGAGGCCTTCAGCTCCGTCTTCGGCGAACAGGCCAGGGGCGCCGTCAGCCCCGCCTGGCGTAGCAACGACAATACCCTCGAGATCCAGGAATCCTTCCACCTCGACTACGCGGGCGATTGCCGCGGCTTCGAACCCTTCTATCCCATCGTGAAGGGGCGCACCCTCTCGACGCTCCAGATTCCCACGACCCTGCCTACTCTGGACGAGCTGCTGGGCCTGGATGGTCTCGGCCCCGACGCTGTGAATGCGAAACTGTTCGATCTCATTCGCGAGGACGCGCTCAATGTCTATGCGCTTCACACCGAGGTGGAAGGCGGGGCGTTGCATGAGACCTTTGATGCCTTCCTCGGTGGTTTGAAGGACCGGGAGGTACGCGCCCGCACCCATGCCGACTGGTTGCCCGAGCTGAAGGCCGCGAACCCGAGCTCCCACGGGATGGGGCGCACGGAGCTTCCGGGCCGCCCGGGCTGGGTGAGCTGGGCAGGCTAGGAAGGTCGCAATGCCTGTGCAGAATCTGTTTCTGGATGCCGGCGGTGTAATTCTGGAAGAAGAAGAGCACGAGCGCGCTCGCGCGGAGATCATCATCGATCTCCTCACGGAACACGGGTTCCCCTATTCGCTGGAGGACTACCAGCAGGATGTCGAAGAGGGCGTCCGTCTCTTCGTGCCCAATCTCTATGCCTGGATCCTCTGGAAGCGTTGCCCTGAAGACGCTTGGTACGCTTACGCCCGCACCGAAATGCGGGAGCGATGGCGGGAACGGAAACCCCCGTTGAAGCTCATGTCCGGGCTGTCCGAGGTGCTTCCAGGTCTATCAAACTCCTGCCGGATCGGAATCCTTGGGCAGTACGGCAGTGAGTTGACCGAATTCTTGGACACGGCAAACCTGCTTCGCTACTTCAGTTTCCGTTCGACCCAGGATGGCTTCGCCATCACCAAGCCCGATCCCCGTTACTTCGAACAGATACTCGAATACGCAGGTGTGAAGCCAGAGGCTTCCATCATGGTGGGTGACCGCATCGACAAGGATGTGATCCCCGCGAAGACGATCAGCATGAAGACCATCCGGATGCGCGTCGGCCTCCACCGCCATCAGGAACCGCGCACTCCGGATGAGCGGCCGGATGCGGAAATCTCGCGCCTCGAGGAGTTGCCCATGGCTGTCCAACAACTGCTTGGCTTCTGATCCGAGTCCGCTGGTTCTCCTTGTAGTAACAAGCATTTCCGTGCAATCCGTCACAGACTTGAGTCGTATAATTCCTCGCTGAGGTCTTCATGATTCCGGGGTGCCGCAGAAAACAGCGACGGGCCGAACATGAGGCCAGGTCTGCCTGCACGAAAGGTCTTCGCTAGGCTGCCGCCCGCGCGATTCGCAAAACTGAACCGCAGAGGGCGCAGAGGTGTAAAGGCGAGGGCGCGGAGAAACGCATTCCTCTTTGCCGCTCGAAATTCATTTCCTCGCGATCACGCGGTGAAATCGGTATTCCCATTCCATCGAACTTCCATCCATCGAGGTATCCAATGCCCAAGACCATGATCGAACCCTTCCGCATCAAGTCCGTGGAGCCCATCAAGATGACCACCCGCGAGCAACGGGTGAAGCTGCTCGAAGTTGCCAAGCTCAACGTGTTCCTGCTCCGCGCCGAGGACGTGTTGCTGGACTGGCTCACGGATTCCGGTACCGGTGCCATGAGCGCCAATCAGTGGGCTGCCATCATGCAGGGCGACGAGTCCTACGCCGGCGCCCGTAGCTACTACCGTCTGCTGGATGTCATCCAGGACATCACCGGCATGAAGCACTTCGTCCCCACGCACCAGGGCCGCGCCGCTGAGAAGGTGCTCTTCACAGCCGTGTGCAAGAAGGGCGACATGGTCATCAACAACTGCCACTTCGACACCACCCGCGGCAACCTGGAGTTCAACGGCGTCGAGGCCGTGGACCTGGTGATCCCCGAAGGTCTGCAGCCCGCGCTGGTGCATCCTTTCAAAGGCAACATCGACCTGCAGAAGGTCGAGGACACCCTGAAGAAACACGGCGACCGCATCCCCTTCGGCATGCTCACGATCACCAACAACACCGGCGGCGGCCAGCCCGTGTCCATGGCCAACATTCGCGCCTACTCGCAGCTCCTCAAGAAGTACGGCAAGCCCCTCATCATGGACGTGTGCCGCTTCTCCGAGAACGCCATGTTCATCAAGATGCGCGAGGAGGGTTACCAGCACAAGCCCGTGAAGGAGATCGTGCAGGAGATGTTCTCGTACGCCGATGGCGCCACCATGAGCGCCAAGAAGGACGGCATGGTGAACATCGGCGGCTTCATCGTCCTGCGCGACGACACGTGGATGACCGCCGTGAAGGAGATGCTCATCCTGTGGGAAGGCTTCCCCACCTACGGCGGCCTCGCGGGCCGCGATCTCGATGCACTGGCCGTGGGCCTGATGGAAGGCATGGACGAGGACTACCTGCGCTATCGCCTGCGCACCGCCGAGTACCTGGGCGAGAAGCTTGACGCCGCGGGCATCGGCTTCGTGAAGCCCACGGGTGGCCACGCCGTCTACATCGACGCCAAGAGCGTCCTGCCCAACATGCCCCTGGAACACTACCCCGCCTGGTCCCTGTGCAACGCCCTCTACCTCGAAGGCGGCATCCGCGGCGTCGAGATCGGCTCCGTCATGTTCGGCAAGCACTTGGACGACGGCACCGAGACCTACCACAGCATGGAGCTCGTGCGCCTGGCCTTCCCCCGCCGCATGTACACCCAGTCCCACTTCGACTACGCCGCCGAAGCCATCGCCGAAGTGAAGGCCAAGGCCCACCTCGTGAAGGGCGTGAAGATCGCCAAGCAGAGCAAGTACCTGCGGCATTTCACGGCCGAGTTCGCGTGGGCGTAGGAGGCGCCGAGAACAAGAAGGGCCGAGTTCACCTCGGCCCTTCTTGTTGCTCAAACCTGATTTAGGCGAGCATTGGCGCGATCAAGCGCTATTTGGCTGTGACCGTGAGGCTCCCGTTCACGCAGGCGAATTTGTAGTTTGCGGCGGCCAAGTTCCCAACCTTGACACTGATCGGGTAGGTTCCTACGGGAGAAGTATCGGTTGCGGTTGTAGCGAGAACTGGCTCGCCGGTTGTGGCTACGTCCTTGGTGTCCGTGCCTTTGAAGCCTGTCATGGTGTAGGTCAACGGTGGGTTGGAGGCGCCATGAACCTTGCTCACTGCATTCGCCTTGACGGTGAGCGTGGCTTTGCTGATCGTCAGGATTCCCGAGGCCGTGCCCTGATAATTGGAACTGTTGATGGTACCCACAACGGGATAGTTGCCCGCGGCGGTGGGTGCCGTGGAATCGCCGTTGTAGGTGAAATCCACGTGCAGGCCTGCCGGAGTAGTGGTTGCCGTGGCTGACAAAGGCGAACCCGTGTAGGTCTGCGTCAGATGCCCGAGAACCAGCGTAGCCTTGGCCTTGTTGACCACCAGCGTTCCGGTGGCGGAACTTTGGTAATTCGGGCTATTGATGGTACCCACGACGGCATAACTGCCCGCCGCTTTTGGCGCCGTGGTGTTGCCATCGTAGGTGAACATCACGGGCAGACCGCTGGGTACGGTGGTGGCGGTTGCCACTCGTGCGGCGCCTGTGTAGGCCTGATTCAGACTGCCAAGCGTGACCATGGTTGGAGCCTTGTCGACGGTAATAGCAACGGTCTTGGTGCTGGTTGTGTAGTGTGCGGTGTCCGTCGGCGTGAAGGTAACAGAAAGCGTGTGCGTTCCGCCCCCAAGCAGGGTTCCTGAGGCCGGAGAGTAGGTGAACTTGCCGAGCACTGGGGTGGAGACAGTGGCATTGAGCTGTGTGGCGCTCAGGCGATTCCCATAAATGATGTTGTCGGGTGAGTCCCAGGTGATGACAGGAAGTGCCTTGGTGACGGTGAGAGTCCCATTCGCGCAAGCGAACTTGTAGTTCGCGGCATCCAGAGTCCCGGGTGTGATGGTGATGGGGTAGGTGCCCACCATGGAGCTATCGATGGCTGTCGTGGCGAGATCGGGAGATCCGGTCATGGCCGTATCTGCAGTATCACTGCCTTTGAAGCCCGCTATCGAATAAGTCAGAAGTGGATTTGATTCGCCATAAGCCTTGCGCACTGCATCGGCTTTGACGGTGAGTGTGGCTTTGTTGATCGTCAGAATGCCTGAAGTGGTGCCCTGGTAATACGGGTTGTTGATGGTGCCCACGGCCGTGTAGGTGCCAACCGCCGTTGGCGCTGTGGGGTCGCCGTTATACGTGAAAATGACGGACAGCCCTGCAGGAGTGGTCGATGCTGTAGCTGGCAAAGGCAATCCCGAGTACGTTTGTGACAAATGACCCAGGACAATGGGCGCATCGGCTGGACTGATGCCTTTGAGAATGATCGTTTGTGTCGCATAGATTGGAGCAGCCGCATTCAGGTTGTTGTCCGTCAGCGCCAAAGACCCGCTCGTCAGGCCCGTTTTCTTGGGCAAGAAACCGATCAGCAGCGTACCGCTCGCACCGGCGGGAAGCACTGCGGAGCTTCCTCCGCTTGTGGCCCTGGGGAAGGTGCTCGCAAGGTCCAAGGTAAAGCCGGTGGTCAGGCTGGGGTTATGACCAGAGATCGGAGCAGGCAGTTGCAGATTCGCATTGCCGATATTCGTTATGGTCACTGTTCGCGGGCTGTCATCGCTGGACAATCCCACCGCAGTCGAGTCGAAGGTCAACCTTGGCAGGGCAGCGACGTCCAGCTTGATCACGCGGTGATGGCCGGTGTCGGCGATGTAACAATTTCCCGCTCTGTCCACGGTCAGCCCGCGGCAATTCGATAAACCGTCCTCCAGGATGGTTGATTGGGTATAGCCGCTTTCCGTGGGTGTCTCTTTCAGGATGCGATCATTTACCAGATCCGCGAGATAGATGTTGCCGACACCATCCACAGTCACGCCCTGCGAATAGACCGAGTTGTTGTGCAGGATTGTGGTTTGTGAATAACCAGCGCCCGAGGGTGTTTCCTTCAGCAAGCTGCCATTCTGGGCATCCGTGATATACACGCAGCCACTTCCATCGATAGCCAAACCAGACGGCCAGAATGTTCCACCGCCAGCCACCACGACGGTCTGCACGTACCCGGCCCATGAGGGTGATTCTTTCAACACGACATGGTTCCCCTGATCAGCAAGGTAGACATTGCCGTGCCCATCCACTGCCACCGCAGAGAGATCAGCCAGGCCGCTGTCCAATACGATCGATCGGGTATAACCACTGGATGGCTTCAGCGTCACCTTCCAAACGCACAGGTTGTGACTATCGACGATATAGAGACTCCCGCTCCCATCCAGTGCCAAGCTTGTGAATTGCGCGGAGATGACGGAATCGTCCACCACGATCGAGGCCGACTCGCCACTTCCCGGAGGGTACATCGTGTAGACGCAAGAACCATCAGCAACGTAAGTATGCCCATTCCCATCGACGGCCACGCTTGTCGGGTTAACGAAAGCTTGACCCATTGCTGATTGTGTTCCCGGCAGGAATGCCACCTGGGGAGTTGCGCCGGTACCCTGGATATAGGCTGTCGCGAGGATGTTTCCAGAGGTATCCTTGAGCACCACCGCACCCTTGCAGGTTCCAGCGCGGCGTGGTTTGAAGGTCACATCCACGGTGGCTGTGCCATAGGCTGGGTAAGGATGGTTCGGGCCGTTGATGATGAGGCTTCCCGTCCCGTTATCCGCAAAATCATGCCCTGCAGCGCCTTCGGTCAGTACTGCCTGGGATTTGCCAAATGAGTATCCGCCGCCTGCATCGAAGACCAGCGTCATAATCCCGCTTTGCTTCCCCACCGCAATTTTTCCAAAATCTGTTGTTGTAATCTCGATAATACGGACGTTATCGGGATCTGAAAGGTAGATGTCGCCGTGTTCATTCACAGCCATATTCTTTGGACCATCCGCGAGGTCCGTGATCACACCATCGTCGGCATAGCTGTCCCCTGCTGGGATCTTTTTCAGAACGTAGTTGTCCCAATCGAGAATGTAGACGATGCCAGCTCCGTCGACGCCCACGTCGATTGGCTGGTAATTGCCGCTATCCAGAACGATGGACTGCGTGTAGCTGCCGCCTGTGGGAGTCTCCTTAAACACCTGATGAGTGGCATAATCATCGAGGTAAATATTTCCATTCTTGTCAACGGCAACGGCATTCGGAGAGATAGTTCCGGCAGCAACCACTGTTGTCTGAACATAGCCATCCCCGGACGGGGTCTCTTGCAGCACGCGGCCGTTTCCGCTATCAACAATGTACACATTGCCGCTGCCATCCACAGCTACGCCAAGTGGATTATTCAAACCGTTGTTCGGTTGATCAGCCACCGTCGACTGTTTGTAACTGTTTCCTGAAGGTGTCTCCTTCAGTACACGGTTGTTGGAGTCGGAAATATAAACGTTCCCATTCGTGTCCACTGCCACCCGTTGGGGCCAATTCAATTTGCTGGCGACCGTTGATTCGACATAGACACCACCGATGAGTGTCTTTTTTATCACACGATTGGCGTCGGGTTCGGCCACATAGACAGTGCCCTTTCCATCCACAGCAATGCCGGCGGGGTACCGTCCTACGGTCGCAATCGTCTTGTAAGCGCAGCCGAAAAACGGAGTTTGAGCCCCCATTCGTTGCGGGAGCATGATGCAGCAAGCAGCGAGTAAGCAGTTGATTCCCCGAAGCAGCCACCTGGAGCGGAAAAAGCAGGACATGAAGTTTCTCCCAGCACTGAGCAGGCATTACTCTTCATGTTACCGCTTCCAATTTATTTTTCATTTGTGAGATTCATTGAACGAACGCTCTGTCCGACTGGCGTTGGAATTCCGGAGGTTTACTTTTCGGCCCCGGGGATCCGCTCTGATGCGCCACAATCACACCGCAGAAGTGAAAGCCAAGGCCCACTTCGCGAAGGACGTGAAGCAGAGCAAGTCGCTGCGGCACTTTACGGCGGAGTTCGCCTGGACGCGAGGTTTGCCCCATTCCTACCGCTTGAAGTGCTGCACCAGCTTCGTCCGGTCATAGTAGATCTGGACGGAGTCGTAGAGGGTGCCCTGGGGGGACTTGAGATCGACGAAGTAGTAGGCCGATTCGGCTACGTCTTCGGTCCCGGGTACGGGGATCAGGATTTCGATCTGCGCTCCCGCCTCCAGTGCCACACCCACTGCCGGTACAACTGGCAGGGCGTCGGGGTAGCCGTCCCGGACCACGATCTGGTAGTCCGTCGCAGCCTGCCCCTGGTTCTTCACTTCCACGTGCATAATCCCCTGCCCGGAAAGAGATTCATAATTGGATATATAGACATACGGCATGTATCCCGCGGATTCCACATGGTCCACGCCGATTTGGGCATTGTCCAGCGCGAAGGAGAGCTGGCTGTGGCAGATCTCCGGGCTGCGGACCGCGAGGAACCGTCCGGTCATGTCAGCGACGGCTGAACGGAACCGCAGCATGTTCCTCACGAGGTACCGTGTATTGGTGTCGGAATTGGCAGCGACCAAAGCTTGGTCCTGGGCTTTCAGCTGATCCAGCTGGCGGGCGTCCACGATGGCCGCAGCCTGGTCCCGGGGAACCAGGAGTCCATCCGCCACCGTCGTGGCGTCGGATGCGACGTACAGGGTGTGGCTCGAAAGGTCGGGCGCGGGAAGCGGGGCCAGAGCCTCGCCGGTGAGGCTGGCAATGCCGACATGCCCCGTGGTGAATTGCACGGTAGGCACGCTGGGCGAGACGCTGAACGTTTGGTACAGGTTCGGGCCCTTCCAGATGTCGCAGGTGATGGCGCAGTTGCGGCGCGGAGTGTCGATGGCATAGGCCAGGTAGCTGGAGCCGCCGGCTGCGCTGAGGGTCCTCACTGTGTGGAGGTAACGCAGTGGATAGAGGAACAGGGGTTCGGACTTGGTGATTTTGAAGGTCAGGGTCTCCTCGAGGGATGTGGTTTCCCCGGAGGCAGTGATGAGGGTGTCGATGTAGGCTACTTCCAGCTGGGCCCGGTCGGCGTAGCTGACGGGCACCTGCACGGAAAGCTTCTGCTCACAGGTGGTGAGGCCTTCACTGTTGGTGCAGACGGAATGCTTCGCAAAGGTGATGGCGGTCTGGGCGGCGATGGGAGGAAGGATCGCGAGCGCCAGGCAGACGGGCAGGACATGATGCAGGATCGGTCGGATCATGGCGGGCTCCTGGGGCTCAGTTCACTTTGAGGATGACGAGACCCGGGTTATCGGGCAGTTCTGGTGAGTCCATCAGATCGATGGCCGTGCCGCCGACATTGCGAAGGGTGAGCGCGGCGCCGGCACCCAGTGTGAGAACCGCAGTGCCGTGCGCCTCGCCCCCGGCGATGCTCCTGCGGGTGGCGGTCACGGGTGTGCCGTTCACGGCGATGGCCACGGAGACCCACCCACCTTCCGCCGCACTGGGCAGGGTGGAAAGGTGGTAGCTCACGTAGTAGGTGCCAGCTGCGCCAATGGTGCAGGACGTGGCGTTGGACCAGGCCATGCCGCTCGTGGGACCCGTGGCGCCCCAGACCACATCCGCTCCCGCGGCCACGGAGGCCGAGGAATTTCCGTAGGCCCAGCCCCAGGCTCCAGACCAGGACACACCAGGGATGCCTTGTGGGCCTTCAGGGCCTGTCGCACCGGTGGCTCCGGTCGGTCCTTGTGGTCCCGTTGGGCCCTGAGGCCCGATGGGCCCCGTGTCACCCTGCGGGCCTGCAGGCCCCTGGGGTCCGGCAGTACCGGATACGGTTCCCGCTGTCCATTTCGTGCCGTTGAAGACCAGCGCCTGGCCGCTCGTGGCCGAGGCGATATCCAGTTCCACACCCTTCAAGCGGTTCACGACAACGGCGGTCTGGGTGCCGCTCACGTCTCCATCGAAGGTACCCGTGACCTCGAAAGCGCTGCGGGCCTGCAGCGCGGGCACCAGGTCCACGTCCGGCGTCATGGCCTGGCCGTTGAGGGAGACGCGCAGCTTGAGGCCCGCTTGACTCAGGAGGTCCGCCGAAATGGCGGGCTGCCCATTGCCGCCCAGGACCACGGCGTAGAGCCCGGTGTTCACGGAGAGGCTCAGATTGCCGGAGGTCCAGAGCTGCGTGGTGCCGTCACTGGCCAGGATCGTGAAGGTGAAGGTGCGAGAGCCCGTGACCGGCTGGCCCGCCTCCAGCAGACGGCCCTGGTAGGCGAGCTGGGGCAGGGGCGCGGCAGCCTGGACCAGGGCCGGGACGCACAGGAATGGGATGAAGGGGGAGAAGCGCATGGGAACTCCAGGATCAAGCGCCAGGAGGCGCCTCAATGCGAAACCACAACCTTTCAGTGACCGGGGTTGACGCCAGGACAAGTCATGCTCCAGCGGCATCGTTTGCGAAAATGAGCGGGTGCCATGACCTGTGGTATGTGCTGTACCCGGATCGCCTGCCCCGTTTCCATCTCGGCATGGCCAACGGGAATCACATCTGGCTCCGCACCACCCAAACCCTACAAAATGAGAAGTTATCATTCTTTATTCCGTAGGAATTTAACCCGCTTCCAGGGTTGAACGTGTGGACCGAATATGGGAGGGAAGCATCCTGGGTGATGGTCCAGTAAAAATAGCTCAGGAGAGTCTTGTCTAAAGGACAGGCGGGATCGGTGCATGGTTCGACTCCGCTCGCGATGGACTGCATCTCTGCCAGCGTTGGGATGCGCCAGGTGCCGACTGTGGAGCCATCCGTAAGCGTGGCTGGTGATCCACTGTGGGTCGCGTAGGAAAGGGCAAAGGCATCGGTCCCAGTAGCACCCACGATGCAAAAAAGAACGTTCGAGGCTGTTGGTTGTTTGATCCAGATCAATCCGGTGCTGGTGTCGATGACAGTTCCGTTTCCAGGATCGTACCAGCGCAGCTGCGGACTGAAGGTCCCCCCGGCAGGAAGCACCACTCCTCCGACCCGGGAGCCAACTCCCAGGGGGCCACCGATCCGGTTCCAGGCGCTGCCGCTATCCAGATAGAGGCCGGGGCCCACGTCGTTCGAGGTGGCGGTGTTGTAGACCAGCATGCCGGCCACGTGGGCGCCTAGCGGTGCGGCGCTGGCGGTGCTGGTGAGCGCCAGGCGCGGGGGAAGTAGGCCCTGGGCGGTACCGGCCACTTCCAGCGCGGCGTCGCTGCTGGGGCTGGCCGTGCCGATGCCCACGGGGCCAGTGTAGGTGGCGGTGGTGCCGTTCACGGTGAAGACCGAGGCCGGGCCAGTGGGCCCCGTTGGGCCTGTGTCACCGGTGGCGCCCTTGGTGCCCGTGGGGCCGGTTGCGCCCGTGTCCCCCGTGGGGCCTTTGGGTCCCGCGGGTCCAATGGCACCGGGATCGCCTGCCGAACCTTGCGGTCCTGGCGCGCCCTGGGGGCCCTGCGCGCCCGTGGGGGTTCCGGGCGCCCATTTCGTACCATCGTAGGTCAGGGCTTGGCCCGAGCTGGCCGAGGTTACATTGAGCGGCACGCCCTGGAGCAGGCTCACCACCATCGCGCCCTGGGTGCCGGAGACATCGCCACCGAAGTTGCCCGTGATCTCGAAGGCGCTGCGGGCCTGGAGGGCGGGCACCAGCTCCACGTCTGGCGTCATGGCCTGGCCGTTGAGGGACACGCGGAGCTTGAGACCCGACTGGCCCAGGAGGGTCGTGGGGATGGCGGGCTGGCCGGTGGAACCCAGCACTACGGCGTAGAGACCGCCGCTCACGGAGAGGTTCAGGTTGCCCGAAGACCAGAGCTGAGTGATGCCATCGCTGGCCAGGATCTGAAAGGTGAAGGTGCGAGCACCCGTGACTGCCTGACCCGCTTCCAGCAGACGGCCCTGGTAGGCGAGCTGGGGCAGGGGCGCGGCGGCTTGGAGCAGGGCCGGGACACATAGGAGCGGGATGAACGGGAAGAAGCGCATGGGAACTCCGGAACCAAGGCTGGAAACAAGAAAAGGCGAGGGGCTGGACGGCTACATGAACACGACGATGCTGGGATCCGAGGCGTTGGCCTGAGCTGCGATGGTGAGCTGCACTTCCTGGCTTGTCTGGGTGACCTGGAAAATAAGGCCGGTGGACAGGCTGCTATCCAGGGTTGCCGAACTGAAAGAACCGGAAATCGTCCCCGTGGTGCGCAGGATGGAAAAGGATGAGGGCAGCGTTAAGGACCCCATTGAGGTGAAGCTCAGCACCCCACTGATCGTGGCATCGCCCGCCACATCCAGCAGGCCGGCGCTAGTGGCATTCACGGGGATGATCAGCGGGGCAGTCTGGACATAGTTCCCCTGGAGCACCAGGGTGCCGGGGCTGCCGATATTACCGGGCATGAAACTGCCGTGGAAGTTGCTGGCGTTGGAAACGGTCACGGCCCCGGTGCCCCGCAGGGTGCCGGTGAGCGTCAGGGCCGCAGGCGTGGTGAGCGCGCTCCCTGCCCCGGAGATCTGGATATCCCCGGTCAGGGTACTGGGGGCGCTGACCGCGATCGTATTCCCCTGGGGAATGAGCGCCCCCCCCGTCACCGAGAGGCTTCCCCCGGCGAAGTTGAGCGTATTGCTGAGTGTGAGGTCTCCGGCAATCCGGAGACTGCGCCCGCTATTCAAAGTCAAAGCACCGGGGAGGGTGAGGCTTCCCAGAATCGGTGTCGTGCCGCCCAGGCTGAGCCACTGAGCACCATCGAAGTAGGTGGAGATGGCGTTCGTACCGGCATCCGCCACGTACAGGCAGGCGCCGGGGATCCCGTTGGCCGGGGCGACGGCGACGCTGACGGGATTGCTAAATCCCCCCAAGGACGCCCCGGTGAAGGAGGATCCCGTCCAATTGAACGTTTTCACGCTTGAGCCATTGGCCGTGAAGAGCCGTCGAACCCCCGAGTCCTGAACGGCCAGGCCGGTGGCGCCGGAGGACAAGCTGTACTGCAGGTTCCCACTTGTGTCGAGGGCCTGCACCGCAGTGCCATCCGCGATATAGACCAAGGTGGCTCCTGACCCTTTGAGGTCTTGGGCGGTGGTCATGGCGGTGGGGGAGGCAGGACCGATAAAGCTGCCTACTGGAACCCCATTGCTCACGTTCAGCTCGCGTACCAGGCCAGGGTAGGCGAGGTAGATCAAGCTGCCGTTGGCCGCGATGGCCGTGGGATTGGCGGCAGGCAAGGGCCAACTGGTGGGTGCTGAGAAAGCAGGAGAGTACAAGGAGACCTGGTTCGTCGCCGCATCCGTGATGGCGAGCCGATTGGTGCTGTTGTCGAAGGCCATCTGCGTGGGGGAAGCAAGCGCGGTGAGCACCGCGTAGCTGGAACCATCCAGGTTCAGGGCGTGGACCTGGTTGCTGCCAGTATCCAGGACGTACAAGAAGCTCGTGCTGGCGGCCAGGCCTCCCAGGGTCGTGAAGGTGCCCGGGGGCGTGCTGAGGGTTCCCATGAAAACGAAGCCTAAGCTGCCGCTACCGTTGCCGCCGTTGATGTTCACCAGCGTGGTGAAGGACTGGACGTTTCCAACGGCGGTTCCGTTCGCGTTCTGGGTGACCGCCCAGGCGTAGTAGGTCTGATTCGAAGCGAGCCCAATGATGGCCTGGGAGAAGGATTGGGTGGCACTGCCCGAACCCAAATCCACGCCACCGCTGGCAGGGACCCGCGTGCCAGTGCTGTCGTTGCCCGTGCCCGGGTTGGTGGTGGAATAGCGGAACCAGGCGGTGGTGGCAGTCCCGTTGGGATTGCCGGACCCGTTCAAGGCCGCCGTCGTCGCGGTGACGACGCTGGCCGGTGAGGTGCTGGCCGTGGGCGGCAGTGGCGCAGTGAAAGAGACCACGCTGCCGAAGGCGGTCCCGTTCCCGTTCTGCGCGATCGCCCAGTAGTGGTAGGTCACGCCCGGGGTGAACCCGGTGAGGGCTTGAGAAAAACCTTGGGGGGTGAGACCCGTACCCAGATCCGTGCCGCCACTGGTGGGTACCCGTGTGCCGGAGCTATCGTCGGGTGTGCCGGGATCTGTGGTTGAAACCCGGAACCATCCGGTCGCCGAGAGGCCGCCAGGGGTGGCTGTGCCATTCATGGTGGCCGTCGTGCTCGTGAGGCCGGTTACGCTGGCGGTGGCGACTGTCGGCAAATAGGTCACCACCGAGATGCCGGACTGGCTGCCGGTGATGGAGGTGTCTGCGGTGTCCGTCGCCGTCAAGGTCTGAGGGCCGAGGGTGTTGAAGGTGGCGCTGAAGGTGCCTACGCCGCTGGTCAGAGTGGCATCGACGGGGAGGGTGGCGACGCCATCCGTGCTGGTGAAATGGACGGTGCCCGTGTACCCCGGGACGGCGGCATTGCCGACATTCAGGGCCATGACCGTGAAAGTGTTGGATTGTCCGGACACGGCGGAGGCGGGATAGCCCGTCACCTGGAAGTGCGTGGCAGGGAGGGTCGGGAGCTCCACGAGGTTCCACTGAGTGCCGTCGTCCACGTAGAGGCCGGCCTTCACGTCGTTTATGGTGGCGGTGTTGTAGACGATCATCCCGGCCACGTGGGCGCTCAAAGGTGATGCGCTGCCGGTGCTGGTGAGGGTCACCCGGGGCAGGAGCAGGCCTTTGTTGGAACCGGAACCGGCAGCCACTTCCAGGGCCGCGTTGGGATCCGGGCTGGCGGTGCCGAAACCCACGGCCCCGGCCGTGTAGACGGCGGCGCTCCCATTCAGCACGAAAACCTCAGGTCCGGCAGGCCCCTGATTTCCTGTGAGACCTTTGTCGCCAGCGAGACCGGTGGGACCCTGGTCGCCGGTGGCACCTTTATCTCCGGTGGCTCCCGTGGGGCCTTGGGCACCTACGGGACCTTGCGGACCATCCGGCCCCACGGGCCCCGGAAGTCCTTCGTAGCCACTGATCCAGCCTGGCGTCCAGGTGCTGCCGTTGAAGATCAAGGCCTGGCCCGTGAGGGGCGTCAAGGTGCTCACAGCCTGCCCCTGCAGGCCGTACACCACCATTGCGCCTTGGGTGCCCGTGATGTCTCCGGCGAAGGTGCCACTCACTTCGAAGGCGCTTCGGGCCTGGAGCGCGGGCACCAGGTCCACCTCCGGCCCAGTGGACTGGCCATTGATGGTCACCCGCAGCCGGATGCAGGGTTGACCCAGCACATCATCGGGAAGGGCGGGTTGTCCCGCGCCACCCAGCACGATGCTGCACAGACCTTGGCTCACGGCCAACGTCTGATCGCCGGAGGCCCAGAGCTGGGTTCCCGCGCCATCCAGAAGGGTGAAGGTGAAGGTTCGCGTGCCCGTCACGGGCTGACCGTTCTCCAGCACGCGGCGCTGATAGGCCAGGAGGGGTTGGGGCGGGGGCGCAACACCGCCTTGAAGGTAGCCAAGAGCCAGGAGCGCGGACATAAGACGAGTTTTCAGCACGGGAGCTCCAGATCAGGGAAGGGGCGGCTGGAAACCGGTTCGGTTGCTGTGGTTGCCCTGGGTGGCCGTGTCGTGGGTCACGCCTTCCCCCGCGAAGGCGGTGTTTTCCGCAGCACCGGAAACCTGGCTGCCACCGCTGGCCTGCACGCCCTCGGTGGTGGCAATGGACGCGCTGGTCGAGAGCAGGATTACGGAAAAGATCTTGGTGTCACTGCTGCTGCCTTTGCGCAGGGTGGCCGTCAGGATCACGATCACATTGCCGCCGGTGGTGGGCCGCGTGACGGTGCCGGAATCCGCGATGCCGTCAGGGTTGTTGGAACTCCAGCTCACGGATACCTTGTGCAGGCCCTCGACGGGTAGTCCCACGTCGCGGGTGACGCCGGAGGCAGAGTCACCCGGAGCATAGATGATGGCCAGAGCCGCTTTGGCCTCGGCCACATCCTGGGCGTCCGTGTTGACTGGAAAGAAGGCCCCGCCTCCACCGCCGGACCCGCCCCCGCAGGCCGAGACGAGCCCCAGCAGCAGGGCCAGCGTGCTCCAGCGGAATGCCTGATTCAACATGCGCAGCAGGTCAGCCACACCGCCTCCCGGATAAGCAAAAGGACAAGTTGTCAGTAAAAAATACAAGATGTTCTTCAATGTGAAATTAATGGGGTGTTAACCTGATGTTGCAAACAAGCGAGGCACCCCTCCATGGCGGATCCAGCCTGCCTACTTCTGATCGAGGACGATCCCGCCCAGCGTTTGCTGCTCGCTGCCTACCTGCGCCAGGCGGGCTTCCAGGTGGAGGAAGCGGACAATCTGGCCCAAGCCCACGCGCGGATCGGGGCGGTCAAGCCCAACCTCGTGCTGCTGGATCTCAACCTGCCGGATGGCGATGGTCTCGACTTCGCCAGGGGACTGCGCAAACTCGAGGTGCCCATGATCATCGTGTCCTGCCGGGAGGAGGACCGCATCATTGGGCTGGAACTGGGTGCGGACGATTTCATCGCCAAGCCGTACGATCCGAGGGAACTGCTGGCCCGGGTGAACAACATCCTCCGGCGCAGCGGGTACCAAGCGGGCCGTCTGTTCCGTTTCGGGACCTACGAACTGGATCCTGAACGCCGGCTGGTGCGGGATGAACAGGGCCACGATATGGGGTTGACCCAGGGAGAATTCAATCTCCTTGCCGAATTGGCGAGAGCGAGGGGCCGCGTGATGGGACGGGCGGACCTGGCGGAGGCCATCAATCCCGAGGGTGAGGCGATTTCGAACCGGAGCGTGGATGTGCTCGTCTCGCGGCTCCGGCAGAAGCTGGAGACCGAAGTTGGAAACCCGCGGCTGTTGCTGACGGTGCCCGGTATCGGCTACCGCCTGCAGGCCTGAGGCCGTGCAAACCCAGCATCTTTCGCGCTTCACGGGCCAGTTCGTGGATCCGGTCCTGGAGAGGGCGTACGAAGCGGATGCCTGGCCGCGCCTGAGCCGTCAACTCAGGTGGATCCTCGGGATCGCGGTCGCCCTCTACCTCACGGGCATCTACCTGAACTACGCGACGGCCCGGTCCAGCCTGGAGTTCGGGTTGATCGTGACGCGGTATTTCATCGTGGGCCTCTGCGCCTTCGCCGGTTTCCTGACATCGCGGAGATCAGGCTGGACCTTGTCATTCCAGGGTTTCCTCAGCGGAGCGACCTTCCTCATGGTCCTGAACGAGATCGTGGAGGCCTATGCCCGCCGTGCGCTGGGCGACACAGGTGATCCCAGGATCATGATCTTGATGATCATCGTCCTGAACTACATGCTGCTCGCGGGCCGATTTATTTTTGCCATGCTCACCACGGCTCTGGTCTCCGCGATTTTTTGGGGTTGCGCCTCTCATATCGGATTTCCTCAATCCCAACTCCTGCAACTGGTGCTCTACCTCCTGCTCGCCAACGGGGTTGGTTACGCCTTCCGGATGCCCTGGAATCGCATGGCTCGGCGGGATTTCCTGCTGCGCCGGGAACTGGAGCGCGAGGTGGCGGAACGGCATCGCGCCGAGCTGGAGGCACTGCGGGCCAATGAAGCCAAAGGCCGTTTCCTGGCGGTGATGAGCCACGAAATCCGCACGCCCCTCAACGGCGTCCTCGGTGGTGTGCAGCTTCTCCAGGAGACCCAGCTGCTGGACGAACAGCGCCAGCCCGTGGAGATCATCTCCCGCACGGGCAATCAGTTGGCGAGGCTGCTGGACGATGTCCTCGACATGGCGCGCATCGAGGCTGGACGGATCGACGTGGTCGTCGAGCCCTTCAGTCCCGCGGAACTGCTGGCCAGTGTCCATGCGGTGCTCTACGCCCAGGCCCGGGAAAAGGGCCTGGCATTGAGGCAGGAGCATCCCGCCGCATTGCCCGCCGGGCTGATGGGGGATGCGCTCCGGCTCCGGCAAGTGCTCATCAATCTCGCCGGGAACGCACTGAAGTTCACGGAGCGGGGCGAAGTGGTCATCGCCTTGATGTTCCCGGAAACAAATGAGCCGACCGATCCGCTGCCCTGCACCTTCGAGGTGCGGGATACGGGCCCCGGACTGGATGAGGCCGCCACCGACCGGATCTTTGCTCCCTTTGAGCAGAGCGACATGTCCATTCATCGCCACCATGGCGGCGCCGGCCTGGGACTCGCCATCAGCCGCGAGCTGGTGGTGGCCATGGGTGGGGAATTGAAGGTGACAAGCAGGCGGGGTGAGGGCTGCACGTTCAGTTTCACCATGGACATGGCTCGATGCGACGCCCCGGTGAACGCGGAAGCCCAAGCCGCTTCCAGTCCCCTCTCCATCCTGGTAGTGGATGATCTCGAAGCGAATCTCATCGTGGCCAAGGGATTGCTGGCGAGTCTGGGCCACCGGGTGCAAACGGCCGCCAGCGGTTCCGAAGCCCTAAGCCTGATTGGGACCCATCCATTCGACGCCATCCTGCTGGACCTGCACATGCAGGACATGGATGGCATGGAATTGTTCCGGCTTGTCCGGCAGGAGCGGCGCACGGCCCACGTTCCCGTGTTCCTGGTCACGGCGGACACGGAGCGCACGCGTCTCCAGGGCTGCCTGGCAGAGGGCATCCAGGGCGTGCTGCCCAAGCCGATCCGCAAGGAGCGTCTGGCGGCGCTGTTGGCCGGGATTTCGCCGCGCGAGGATTCCGTCGGTTCCGCAGGAACGCCTTTGTTGGATGAGGTCCGCATCGCGCAGATCCGCGCGGATCTCGGTCCGGAGGTGTGGCGGGCTGGCGTCAGCGCGTGCCGAACCTCCATGGCCTCGATCCTGGAAAGCCTGAAGGCAACCGGCGAAGAGAAGAGGTCGATGCACAGCCTGGTGGGGCTGGCTTCCAGTTACGGATTGTCGAGGCTGCACCAGCGCGCCCGCGAGGCCATGTCGGGTGAAAAACCATGCGGGCACGACGAGCTGCGTTCCCTTGCTGAGGCATCCATGGAACTGCTCGAGGCCACCCTTGAAGCCCCTGCGGAAGCATGATCAGGTAGGCTTGTGGGCATGGGAGGCATCACATGCACACCATTCTCGTGACGGGCGCATCCAAGGGCATCGGTCAGGCGATCGTGGAAGGGCTCACGGGATCCGGCAAGCGGATCATCTGCGTTTCGAGGCATCAGCCCGAGTGGCTGGCGAAGGCGGGCGAACACATCTGGCATCCCCTGGATCTCGCGGACATCGATCAGGTGGAAGCCTCGCTGCCCACGCTCTTCGCGCCGGTGCTCTGGCACGGCTGCAATCGCGCATGGCTCATCAACAATGCGGGCGCCATCGCACCGGTGAAGCGGATCGGCAATCTGAACGCGGAAGGCTTGGCGCGGAACATGGCTTTGAACCTGACCGTGCCCATGCTGCTGGCCAACGCTTTCGTCCATGCGCTTAAGGATGCGGCCTGCCCGAAGCTCGTGGTGAACATTTCCTCCGGCGCCGCCAAGCGTCCCATCGATGGCTGGAGCGCCTACTGCAGTGCCAAGGCCGGACTCGAGATGGCCACGCGAGCCCTGGCGCTGGAGCAAGGGAGCGCGGCCCATCCCGTTCGTGCTCTGTCCTTCGCCCCCGGCATCGTGGACACGGGGATGCAGGCAGAGATCCGGAGCGCCGCGCCGGAGGACTTCGCGGCCGTGAAGCAGTTCATCGCCTACAAGGAAGAGGGCAAGCTGGCGTCGCCAGAGGCCGTGGCCGAAGTCCTGTTGCGCTTCCTGGAGGAAGACGCCTTCGAGAGCGGCGCGTCCGTGGATTATCGTGAATTATTGAAGCGTTAGATTCTGAGGAATCGCTATTCAATCTGGTTCTCCACTCGAAGAGGTCAATCAGTTCGGTGCAAACCTCCTTTCACCCTTATGCGGCGCCAACTCCGAGCATGGAAGGGGATTCTGGATGAAGGCATGAGGGCTTCCGATCGTGTGCAACGCGACACTGAGTTCCGGGCTGGTGTGTATTATTTATGTAATTGAAAGGTCTTCTCAATGAAACTGGTCGCCCGATTCACGCTCATTTTCCTGTCCTTGGTTCCGATTGCTGTTAGAGGCGAGGGGACTCCCGTGCCTGCCGTGATCCAGGAGGATGTGGAACTATCCGCGACCCAACGAGCTTTGATCCGCGACTCGTGCTACGAGGTGGTCGTTCCGAGAATGGATGGTGATGCACTAACCTACGAGAAGCCCCTGCCTTGGGAGCTGGTCCCGTACAAGATCCGCAACGATCATTACATCTCCATCGGAACCGCGTTTGCCATCACACGAAACGAGCTGGTGACAGCCTTCCACGTGCTGGGGCTCGAATCGGAGAATCTTGCCTTCCAGCATTTCTACATCCGTGACCAAGACGGAAAGGTCTGGGAGATCGACAAAATTCTAGCCTGTCATGAGCATAAGGACGTGGTCCGCTTCACTGTGAAGGAAAAGACCTTCGAGAAATGGCTCGAACTCGATCCGGAGTACCAGATCAACAGCTCCGTGTATACCGTGGGGAATGCCTGTGGAGAAGGTGTCGTCATCCGTCGGGGCGAATTGATCGGTACTTTGCCCGAGGAGATGGACGGCGCCTTTCAATGGCTCAAGAGTTCGGCCAACGTGAACCCGGGCAATTCCGGAGGACCGCTCGTCAACGGGGCTGGGAAAGTCATCGGCGTGGTACTCCGGAAGAAGGACAACCTCTGTTATTCGCTGCCGATCAAGGAAATGCTGGATCTCAAGAAGGACACGGCCGCGTTCTACACCCGGATCTTCTATGGTTTCAACCTACTTCCTGGCAAGACAAGGCCTGTCGTGGACCGTTTCGATCTCACCCTTCCCATTAATCGCGCCAGCTTGGCCCACGAAGCCAGCCAGCGCCGTTTGCAGTCCTACCATAGAGAGATGGCGGCCCTGCTCGCCGAGAATGGGGATCCTTACAAGGTCGACAATGCTGCCTCTTTCGAAGTGATCCACAGCTTGCCGACCAGCACGTTTCTTCAATACTTCTACCTCGACAAAAACACCGACAAATGGACAAATTCGGACCTGAAGCCGAAGTCTTATGATCTTGAGCAAGACGGCCTACTTCAGGTTGCCAACGGCGGAGACATTTCTTACCTTCGTCTGAGAAAGCCAACGGGGATTTCGTGGAAGGACCTTTTGGCCAAGCCCAAGATAGCGATGGATCTCACCTACCAAGGACTCCACCTTACGCGAAGCATGGGCGGACAAGAAATCCGGATCACCTCGCTGGGAGCCCCCTTCCGTAGTTCCGCCTACGCAGATCAATTCAACCGACCCTGGACGGTCAGCGCCTGGCTGCTTGATTTCGCAGACAAGATCATACTACTGGCCACCACGCCTGTGCCAGGAGGGCTGGCCGGGGTGATCAAGGAGACCACGGCGGACAATCTGGAACCATGGACCTACGACCTGGAGAAGGTGCTCGATCACGTCTATGTCCCTTACACCGGCAAGCTGAAGGAATGGAAGGAATTCCTGGGGCTCTCGCAAGCATTGCCGCAAGCTTTCCGGTCTGTGCGCATGGAATACCGTCCGGATGATCACTTTTCGCTCAAGGGGTTTTGGTTGTCGCTTGATCTGGATTCGGCGCAACAAGCGATCAAGGACGATTCGATCATGTACCTCCAGATGGGTTTCGATCGGCAGAATGGTCAGGTGATCTGGGGATTGCGAAGGTTCTACCTCGATGAGGATGACAACAACAACTATTTCGTATTGAACAAGAGACTCAAGCCTATGAAAGGCATGAACGAGGACTATCTCAAGGCCTGGATGGAGATGGTCCGGGAGGAACATCCCTATACCAAGGAATCCTATTTCGAAAATGGATCGACCCGGATTTCTATGGTTCATCCTGCTTTCCGCATGGATCATGGCGATGCAGAACAAGCCCCGGCTCTTTTCACGTTCACAATCGGGCGTTCGGGAAATACAACGGAAGAGAGGATGAAGGAGCTGCTTGACCATCTTTCAACAGCCATGAAACCGGCCGCTTCGGAATAGCGCGCAGTCCGTCTGTCAGGGGCGCTGAGCGAGAGAATAAAAAATGCCCCGCAAACGCGGGGCGTTCCCATGACTGATGACAGTCTCTATTTCACTTCCACTGCGGGCGCGATGAGCCGATCGAAGTTCGGGATCTGGCCGATGAGCGGGCGGGCGTAGTCCTTGTAGTCCTCGGAAATGTTGTTGTCGCCGAGGAGGTATTCGGGGGGCAGCAGCTTGGTGCCCGCGCCGACGCTGGCGAGGGTGGTCATGAAGTAGTCCACGGAGTAGTCGCCGGTGCGGCGGATGGCCACGGAGCCGCTGGGCAGGCCGCGCTGGGCGAAATGCACGGCGGTCTCACCCACATCCCGGGCTTCGCTGGCGTCCTGGTCGGAGATGACGCCCAGGAACGAGCGCTGCAGGTAGCCGAAAGTGTCGCAGCGCACGCGCTTGATCTTCAGCTTGTTCTTGATCTCGTCGGAGAGCGCATCACCGAGGGTACCGCGGCCCGAGAGCTGCACGTTGCCGAAGGGATCGCGCTCGGTGTTCTGCTGCAGGCTCATGACTACGGGCTGGCCCTTGGCGTCCACGACGCCCTCGGAGAGGGCCACGACGCAGCGGCCTTCCTTGCTGTAGACCCGGTCCACATCCGCCAGGAATCGCTCCGTATCGAAGGGCCGTTCAGGCACGTAGATGAGGTGCGGACCGTCGTGGTTGAGCTTGCGCGCGAAGACCGAGGAAGCCGTGAGCCAACCCGCATGGCGGCCCATGACGA
The DNA here is from genome assembly GCA_002319925.1 of Holophagaceae bacterium UBA1801. GTDB lineage: Bacteria > Acidobacteriota > Holophagae > Holophagales > Holophagaceae > UBA1801. The sequence continues at coordinate 34,480 of DCFP01000155.1, forward strand.
CGCCGAGGAAGACGCCGGGGATGGCGAAGTTGTCCAGGTCCAGGCACGCGAAGGCGGAAACCACGAAGCGCGCCGCGGAGCCGAAGCCCGGGCAGTGGTCGGTCACCAGCAGGTCGTTGTCGATGGTCTTGGGGATGTGGATCACGCGAAGGTCGTACTTCACGGACTCCGCGTACTCGCTGACGATGCGGCAGGTTTCGGCGGAGTCATTGCCGCCGATGTAGAAGAAGTAGCGCACGTTCTGCTTGCGGAAGACCTCCACGATGCGCTGACAGTACTCCTGATCCGGTTTGTCGCGGGTGGAGCCCAGGGCCGAGGAGGGTGTGACGGCGACCATGTTCAAGTTGTGCGAGGTGGCCTGTCCCAGATCCAGGAAGTCTTCCTTGATGATGCCCCGGACGCCGAAGCGCGCGCCGTAGATATGGGTGATGAAGGGGCACTTGCGGGCTTCCAGTACGACACCCACAAGACTCTGGTTGATGACCGCGGTGGGACCTCCACCTTGGGCGATGACAGCCTTTCCCTCGAGCTTGTCCATGGAACCATCCTTTGAAAGAACACCTGACATAATGAAACAGGATTGTCTTGATAATAGCTGAGCATTGGGGAAAACAGGAGATCCGGATATGCCGGATGAACAGGATGTAAAGGCAGGGGATCTACTGACCTGCTCCGTGCTTTGTTCGGGAAGAATACACATTGATGAATTGGCGCATGAACACCGCCAACGCGTGGCCGTGGCGAGGCGTCATCTGGAACTTGCCGAGGAGATGCCACTTTTTGCCTTTATCCCTTTCATCCCCTTCATCCCCTTTATCCCTTTCATCCCCTTCATCCCCTTTATCCCTGTTCAATCATTCTATTAAAAGATTGATCAACAGGGATAAAGGGGATAACTGAAAGCGGATCCATAAGTTTCGCAGCGTTATCAAGATCCGGTCCTGTCAGATCAATAAAACACAGGCAAGGCGCGAACGCCCTGCCTGTGTATGAAACAGCCGGGATCTCTGCTATCCGTGCTTCTGCTTCAGGCTGTCCTGTTTCGGGAACCAGCGTTCCCAGTAGACCACCAAGGGGCTGGCGATATAGATCGACGAATAGGTGCCGGTGATGACGCCTACAAAGATCGGGAAGGCCAGGTCGCGCAGGGCGACTCCGCCGAACTGGAAGAGGCAGAAGGCCACGAAGAGCACGGACAGGGAGGTGAGGATCGTCCGGCTCAGGGTCTGGTTGATGGAATCGTTCACCAGCTGGCTGATCTTGGCGCGGCGGTACTCGGGCTTGTGGCTGTTCTCGCGGAT
>DCFP01000029.1 GCA_002319925.1 Holophagaceae bacterium UBA1801
TGTTCATGGCCGCGAAAATGGCGCCGATGGTGAGGATCACGGTGATGATCTCCCCCAGGATTTGCATGGGCCGGCCTGCGTCGCCCAGTTCCGCGAAATAGGTGGGCTCGGATTTCGCCTCGAGCTTGAGGCGGACGTCGCTCTCCATGTCCGAGATGAAGGCCTTGACCTTCTCTGCCGATCGCACCCGCACCATCACCGAGGACATGGCGTTGTAACGGTGGAAGGCCTGGGCGATATCCTCCACATCGGTCCAGACTTCCGATTCGAACACGCTGCCGTTCCCATCGAAGACGCCCACGACCTGCCACTTGCGGCCCGCCATATCGATGCTCTTGCCCAGTTCCATGCCCGCGTAGCGGTTCAGCATCTTCTCGGGCACCACGATCTCCGAAAGTCCCCCGTTGAACCAGCGTCCCCGCACGAGCCGCACTTGGCTGCGCAGGCGAATGCCCGCGGGCGTCGTGCCCCGCACGGCCACGGTCAAAGAGCCAGTTCCATCGGCCAGGGGCAACTGCTTGCTGACGATGATATCGGTCGTCACCAAGGGACCCACGTCATCCCAAGCGATCAGCGGATGCGTCTTGATGAGGCGCGCCTGCTCCCGGGCCACCACGCTCATCATTTCCACCCGCGCGTTCTGCCGCATGACCACGACCTGATCCTCGCGTCCGCTGCGCACGTAGGCCTTGGAGACGCCCTGGGCCATGGAGAGCACCACCACGAAAATCATCACCACGATGGCCACCGCGGCAAGCGTCGACAGTGTGCTCGCCCACCGTTGCCACAGGGAGCGCCAGTTGTAGCTCAGCGGGATCGGATGGCGCACCGCCGCCCACACCAGCCAGAGCAGGTAGGGAGAGAGGGGGAGGAAGAAGTAGAAGACCATAGGGGGCGGGGATCAGGGGGCAGGGGACAGGATGGCGCGCCGCAAACCATTGAGGAGACGACCCACTTCGGAAGTGGATTGTTGAAGAGCTTCGCATTGATCGGAGCTCAGAAAGCTCAGCCGTGAAGCCAACAGGATCTGGGTTTCGAGTTCGGCTAAGGAGTCTTTGGCAATACCTAGGTAGTGTACGAATTCCTTGGATGTATTCCTGGCATGGCCTTCCGCGAGATTTGATGGAATGGAAACAGCCGCGCGTCGCAGCTGACTCGTCAGCCCGTAAAGCTCCTCCTTCGGGAATGTTCGGGTGGCAAGGTAGACCTGCTCCGCCAAGTTCATTGACTTCTGCCAAGCCACCAGCCCTCGGTAATTCTCAATCTTCGCCATTCCCGAACCCTCAGTTCCGCTCCTGCCCCCTGTCCTCACAACGCCCTCAACCCAGCCGTGATCGGCCTTCTGCTTGCCCGGTAGGCGGGCACGAAGGTGGAGAGAAGGCCCAAGGCCAAAGTCATCAATAAACAAAGCAGCATCGTGTCCGGCGTGATGAAGAAATCCGCCATCCAGGGCAGGATGTCACCTACGACCATGCTGGCCAGGGAAGCGGCACCGAGAGCCATCAAGAGGCCGAGGGCAGCGCCCAACAGGGACAGCAGCAGACCCTCGGCCATCAGGAGGCTCAGCACCTGGCTCGCGGTGAAGCCGATGGCGCGCATCACGGAGATTTGTGTCGTACGCTCGCGGATGGCCATGGCCATGGTGTTGGCGGTGATGATGAGGATCGCCACCATCACGGCGGCGGTGATGGAATGCACCATGCTCGAGTAGTCGCCCAGCATCTTCATCATGTTTAGGTTGAAGGCGTTCTCCGTGAGGCTCAGGGTTTCCTGGGTGCTGTTGGCGAAGTTGTGATCGATACGCTCGCACAGGCGCGGGATGTCCTCGGGCCTGCGCGCCCGTACGGAGAAGCTGCCCACGCGCCCCTTCATCCAAGAGACGCCTTCCTGCAACTGCTTCAGGTGGAAGGCTAGGGCCATCTCGTCCGACTTGCGCTTGCCGTGGTAGATGACCCGGATGTTGAGCCGCAGGGACATGTTGAAGATGGGGCTCCGCAGGGGGACCACGTCGCCGCGCTTCCAGCCGAACTTGTCCGCCAGGGCCTGGCCCACGATGCAGCCGTTCCCATCGCGGATGAAATCCCGGATCTGTTCCGGCGGGATAGTCGACAGCTGGCATTCCTCGCGGTAGACCGAAGGATAGGCCTCGGGATCCACGGCGAAGTTGGCGAAGAAATTCTTGGGATCCTTGTACTCGCCGCCGAACCACTGGAAGGCGCACACCGTCTCGATCTCCGGCTGCTGGCGCAGGTAGTTGCCGTAGCTCTCGGGAATGACGTTGGTGAAGGAGGCCTTGTCCTGCACGACGAAGCGGCTCCCGCTGGCCTCACTGACGCTCAAGGAATCCAGCGTCCCCAGGAGGCTTTGCAGCAGCGCCACCATGAACACCGAGACGGCCAGCGAAAGCACAGTGAGGATCGTCCTCCGCTTGGAGCGGAACAGGGAGCGAAGGATCAGATTCAGGAATTTCACGGGGCCGCGTCCCACACGCCGGCGGGCGCGTCATGCACCTCGATGGTGCGGTCCAGCACGCCCTTTTCCAGATGGATCTGAACATGCGCGTGATGGGCCGCCTTCGGATCGTGGGTGACCACGACGATGGTCTTTCCCATTTCGTCGTTGAGATGCGACATGAGGTCCAGCACCTCTTCCGCGTTCTTCGCGTCCAGCGCGCCGGTGGGCTCGTCCGCCACGATGAGATCGGGATCGTGCACGATGGCGCGGGCGATGGCGACACGCTGTTCCTGCCCGCCGGAAAGCTGGCGCGGATAGTTGTACATCCTGTCTTCCAGGTTCACCAGTTGCAGCGCCTCCATCACGCGTTCCCGGCGTTCGGAGCGTGAAAGGCTGGAAAGCAGCAGCGGCAGTTCGACGTTCTCGTAGGCGTTCAGCACCGGCACGAGATTGTAGTTCTGGAAGATGAAGCCCA
>DCFP01000147.1:0-10546 GCA_002319925.1 Holophagaceae bacterium UBA1801
CGACGCCATCACCCAGAAGGACGAGCTCATCACGATGTTCAACCTGGGCTATCTCTCCCTGGACGACCGGGCCAAGGGCGAGATCGTGTTCTGGGAGGTGTGCCGCAAGCTCTCGCGCATTCTGAGCTACAAGAGCATGAAGTACATCCCCGAGGAGTTCCAGGACCTGAACAAATCCCTGGCTGACAAACTCATTGCCAACTTCAGCGTCTTCCAGTCCCTGCCCGATCTCTGGGCCGTGGACCAGCTCTTCCCTGTGATGCCCATCCACCGCCTGAAGGAAAAGCCCACGCTGTCCACGACCCTCTGTGACATCACCTGCGACTCCGATGGGAAGATCGACAAGTTCATCGACCTGAAGGACGTGAAGGACGAAATCCCGCTCCACGAGCCGCGTTCGGGGGAACCCTACTACCTGGGCATCTGCCTCACGGGCGCCTACCAGGACACGCTGGGCATGCGGCACAACCTCCTCGGCGCCATCACGGAAGCCCACGTGGTGATCACGGATGACGAGGACTTCCGCATCCAGCAGATCGTGCCCGGCCAGACCATGGACGATGTGCTGCGGAGCGTCCATTACGATCCAGACGAGCTGGTGGAAAGCCCCGTCAAGAAGCGCCGGGCCAGTGCCCAGTCCGATGCAGTGGAGGCCCTCCGGATGCTGCTAACCGAGCAGCGGAAGCTCCACACGTACCTGGACATGCACTAGTCCAGGATCGATGATGGGGACGTGAACTACCGTCTTCGTGGATTTCTCCGGGGCCTTAGGCGCCTGATCCTGGTCGTGCTCTGCGTCGGCCTGCTGTTCGCTGGCTGGCGGGCGTTCCTGCGCTTCGGGCCGAGGTGGATGGGTGGCGGCCAGTCCGCCATGCTTCCCTTCCACGCGAAGCTCCTGGTCACCCAGCGGCTCGGCTTACCGCATTCCGCAGCCGAAGTGGTGATTCCCGCGCCCCAGTCCATGTCCAGCGCGGACGTCCAGTTGCGCCTGATGAAGTGGTGGGACGGCAAGAACTGGCTTCCGGAAGCGCTGGCCCGCGGTGGTGCAGGCAAGGGCGGACTGCATCTGCGCGCCGGGGAATTGACTCTGGTGGATATCACGCGCGTGGGAACTGCTGAAATCCAAAAGGATCAGGTGGTTTGCCAAGTGCGGTTCAAGGTCCGGTGGGACTTTCCCAAGGATCTCCAGGAGATGCTCCGCGTGAAGGACATCGTCAATCTCCGCATGCCGAAGGGTCCGGCTCCCGGTCAGGGTACCGAAGTCACATGCACCTTCATCGAGCATGGTTGGCAGTGGATCCCCGCGCCCGTCGAGTCCCCCTGGGGCGGCAAATGGGAGCGCAAAGTCGACAAGCCCTGGATGGAGTGGATTTTTTAGAAGTGGTCAGTTAATGAGGCTCGCGGCCTACGGCCGCGGTCCATAACTGACCACCGACCCCTGACCCCTGATTCAGTCCCACTCACCCCTCTTCCGCCCTTGCCTGACCTTCGCTGCGTGCCGCTTGCCTTCCACACGCCTGGTCTGGCTCGCGCGGGTGGGTCGCGTGGGGGTCCGGTGTTTCGGGACATGCAGGGCCTTCTCTATGGAACGCATGACTTTCAGGCGCGCATCCTCGAGATTGGCAAGCTGATCGCGGGTGAGCGAACTGACCACGATCCAGCAGCCATCGGCGTCCAGCTGGTGCCGCACAGCCGTTCTCAGCCGATGCCGGGTGCCTTCGTCCAGGCCTTCGATCTGATCCACGTCGATGCGGAGCTCGACCTTGGAAGCCACCTTGTTGACATTCTGGCCGCCCGGTCCGCCCGATCGCACGGCCTTCATCTGAATTGCGCGGGCCGGGACGATCACACCAGTTGATACGAGAATCGGTTCAGTCATGCGCTCAGCTGACGATCGTGAAGAGGGTGTCGAACTGCACCATGTCAAGGATGGTCCGGATGCTCGCCGATGGCCTCACCAGCTTCACGGAGATCTTCTTGACCTGGGCCTTGTCGCGCAGCGCGAGGAGCATGCTGAGGGCATTGGAATCCATGTAGGTGGCTTCGCTCAGGTCCATGCCGATCTCGGTGATCCAGTGCCCCTCAAGGATCGTGTTGACGCAGATCTTGAATGGAATGTGGTCCTCGAAGGTGAACCGGCCATTCACCTTGATCGTTCCAACTGCCCCTTGTACCTGGGTCGTAATCACCGCCATGTTCCTCGCTTTCTGTATCGGCTGCTCGCACCGTATATTTAGAACCTCTTGGCGCAGGATGCAACGGTTGTGAGAAACTCATCGATCCTGGGGGCTCCCATGGCCATTCCCTTGCCGTTCACATCGGGACAACTCGTGGTGCTGGTCCTCCGGGAACCCAAGGAGCGGCTCTGGGGGCGGCTGCTGGGGTTGGAAGCATCGGGGGTCGCCCTGCGCGGCGTGGAATTGACGCCCTGGGAGGAGATCCTGGGGCTGGTCAAGCGGGGCGAGGCTGACCAGGTGGCCTTGGGCACGCGCTTCCTGCCCATGCACCGGATTGATTCCCTGTATCTCGACGAGCCCAGCTCGGGCGTACCCAGTCTGGCCGAGGAGTTCAAGAGCCGGACGGGCATAGAGCCCCAGGAATTCCTGACCGATCTGGCATGATGAATAGGGTCTGTCCCCAAATTGGGGTGGGCCGCGCAAGGGGCGCTGGCCAAGCGAGACAAGGAAAACGACGATGGCAATAGCGGCACTATTGACAAGGAGTTTGACGCCGTATCGCGCAGGCCACCGCCCCTTGCCCTCCGGGACGACAGCCATCCGCGCGCCCGGCCGCGTTAGTGGCCTCGAACAATGCAACCACATTGCCCTTTGGCCACTGCCTTGCCGGATCACGCGGCTGGCTGCCGTCGCGGCACGCATCCAATTTGGGGACAGACCCTGACATGAAACGGATAGCTTTTTTCATCTCCGGGACCGGCGGGAACGCCCTGAACCTGCTGCGGGCTTGCCGGGAGGGCCGGGTTCCTGCAGAGCCCGTGCTGGTGATTTCCTCCGGCTCAAAGGCCCTCGGCAACGAACGCCTCCAGGCGGAAGGCTTGCCGGTGCGGGTGTTCGCACGCAGTGCCTTCGATTCCGATGAGGCCTTTTCTGCAGCCTGTTTTGAGGCGGTGGAGGAAGCCAAGGCGGAGATTATCTGCCTGTGTGGATGGCTGAAGCGGTTGGAGATTCCTGCGCGGTGGGAGGGCCGCATCCTCAACATCCATCCAGCCCTGCTGCCGCGCTTTGGCGGTGCGGGGATGTACGGCATGAACGTGCATCGCGCCGTGGTGGCGGCGCGGGAAAAGGAATCTGGGTGCACGATCCATCTGGTGGACAACCTCTACGATCACGGGCGCATCCTGGCCCAGGCGAAGGTGCCGGTATTCGAGGAAGACACCCCAGAGGCGATCCAGAAGCGCGTCTACGAGCAGGAGATGCGGCTGTACCCGGAAGCCCTGGCGGATTTCCTGAGGCAGCGGGAATGACAATGGTCTAGGCTGGATGCAGCGTGATCAGGCCTCATGCCCTGGATCACTGGAACCCCGTGAGGAGTTGAAATGACCAAATTGCGCGTCGCTGTATCCGGTGTGGGCAGCCTTGGGCAGCACCATGCCCGCATCGCTTCAGCCTCAGAACGAACGGAATTGGTGGCGGTCGTGGACCCCAACGAAGCGCGCGGCCGGGAGATAGCCGGCAAGTTCGGAACCACTTGGATGGCGACCCTCGAGGAAGTGATGCCGAAGGTGGACGTGGTGCAGATCGCTGCTCCGACTGGTTTCCATCACGGCATCGGCGTCGCCGTCTTGAAGGCGGGCAAGCACGTCATCATGGAAAAGCCTCTCGCGGCGACCCTGGCCGAAGGCGAAGCGCTCCTCCAGGCACTCGCGGAGGCCCGCAAGGCCAATCCAAAGCTCGTGGCGGCCGTGGGGCATCTGGAGCGTTTCAATCCCGCAGTCCAGAAACTCCGCGAACTGGGCTTCAAGCCACGATTCGCCGAGGCCACACGGGTGTCTCCGTTCCCCATGCGGAGCATGGAAGTGGACGTGATCATGGATGTCATGATCCACGATCTGGATCTGCTGCTAGCTCTGGTCGGCAAGCCCGTCAAGAGCGTCGAAGCCGTGGGTGTGCCCGTGCTCACGAAGTATGCGGACGTGGTGAACGCCCGCCTGAAGTTCGAAGGAGGCGGATTCGCCACTGTCACCGCCAGCCGCGTGGCTCGCAAGAAGGAACGCACCCTGCGCGCCTTTGGCGAGAACGCGTACGCCAGTCTCGATTTCGCGGCTCAGAAACTGGAAGTATTGCGCCTGGTGGCCGGACCCGAAGGTCCGGCGGTGAAACCCGAAACCGTGGACATCACGGAAGGTGAGCCATTGAAGCTGGAATTGGAAGCCTTCTACGAGGCCTGTCAGGGCGGGATCCAGGACTTCGTGCCCTGGAAGGAAGCCTTCGAAGCCATGCGCGTTGCGGACCAGGTGCAGAAGTCCGTGGAAACGAGCCTGAAGGAAATGTTGGGCTGAGCTTTCAATAGCAGCCTACCGGTGATTGGAAGTCACGAAAGAGCCGGGCTCTCAGCTTACTGAGGGCCTGGCTGGATCTGTTGGCGTCATCTGCTGGATGAGCTGAATCGAGCTCCGGGATCGCGAGAGCCTCTGGTATTCCACTCGGGCGACGGTTCCATTTTTACTGACGGAATTCTGGAAGTGCGCGCCTCTTGAGTGTTTAATGGGAATCGGCACGCAGAGCGTCTGGGCTCATGAACAGCCGCCTGCCATACCTGGCCAAATCAATCCCGGGACCGTCGATGCGTATTTGTGGAATTGCATGCGTGAAGGATGCCCACTCGATCCTCGCAGCGAGCATTCAGCATCTTTCCATCAATGGAATCCAGGATTTTTTCATCTGCGACCACGGGAGCGATCCTGACCTCAGCAGCTATCTGACGACGAAATTCAATTCCAAAACGGTGCGGTTCCGCATTCTGAGAAAGGAATCCGAAGGTTTTTTCCAGCAGGAAATGACCAACGTGATGGCCGGGCTAGCGCGAAGAGAGGGTTTCGATGTCGCAGTGGTCTTCGACGCGGATGAATTCTGGTGCGTGATCCAGCCTGATGCCTCATTGACCACCCAGATTGAGCAGGAAATGGTGGATGGCATCGATGCGCTGAGGGTTCAGGTCGTCAACTATGCCCAGCATCGCGAGGTCACCCAATTCCAGGTGGAATCCCTTGAGTTGTGCCAGTACGCGGTCACTCCCTTCAAGGAATCCGCTCGATCGCCCCAAGAGCAGGTGGACGGCGGGATCCCATTCCTGGCCATGCCCTTCCCGGCCAAGGTGATCGCTCGTCTGCGGCCAGCGATCCGGTTCACGCAAGGGCAGCACGATGTCTTCCGCATCGATGCGGCCCAAGTGAGGATCCGAGATTCCGCATCCATCCTGGTCAGACATTTGCCATTGTCTGGCAGGGACCAGATGCCTCAGAAGCGCGCGCACGGACGGCGCCTCATTGCTGGGGGATTTCACCCCGGGCTCGGCTGGCAATCCCGACGCCTGGCGGACATGACGGATGAGGAGCTTGATGCCTATTGGGACAATAACTCCTGGCAGCCGCAAAGCGATGGAAGGGTCTGCATCGGAGGTTACGACAACCTGATCGAGGACAAGGGACTGGTCGATATCGGACGTGCGATTGCGCAATCCACTGAATCTCTGCGCTCCACACCGGAATCCATGGAGCCTGAGGTCGAGGTTCAAACGAGCATCTCCAGCAAGGCGCTCGAACGTGCCATCGAAGAGATGATGGATGACTATGGCCAAATCAGGGCTAGATTGAACGATCGATTGGTCAGGCTTTCACTTGCCCATTCTCAAGCCATAGCCGAGCGGAACCATGTCCAGTCCGAATTGATGAACCTGGCTCGACGCCCTCGCCATGGCGTAGGAAAACTTTTCAGAAAACTCCATTGGCTTGAAAAGGGCGTGCGCGCTTTTCGCAAGGGGTTGCGCCGGAGCAGATGATCCATCGGCCTCACATCTGCCATTTCGCGTACAAGGCATCCCGCGGTGTCGAATCCTTCGAGATCACTGCGGCCGAGTTCGTTGAATGCCTCCTGGCTTCACCTTGAGCCATTGAGCGAGGCGATTCCAGATGGATCGTGAGGGTTCGGGCGGCAATCCCAGCCAGGATCGCAGCCGGCGGTAGAACTCAGGCAGTGACTTGCACCCTGATTGGGGCAGCCATTGATCTGGGTCTATCCAGGACTGGATGGCCACGAAGACTCCCTCGGCATCCTGTCGCAAGTGGTCCGTGAAATGGGCACGATCGTACCGCCGAGGGCATCGGTAGCGCCACGTGGGCTGCCAGACCGAACTCTCGACGTGCATGACTCGGTTCGGGCCATGGAGCGTATGGAATCGATCGAGGTCGGAGGTCATCTCCAGAAACTGGAAGTAGAGACTGATTTCCGCCCAACCCGGGGTCTTCGCGAGGCAGCGAACCCAAGGTTCCCCTGAGCGATCGGAAAGATGGTCGCAGAGGCTGCGCACGCAGTCCGTCGCGAACACGACGGGCGTTTCGGAGTAGTACCTGCCTTGGTATCGCTCCGCACGTTCATAGCCGAGCAACCCGGCGGAAACGCCAAGCCGGCTCTCCTTGGTGTGGACCTCCACAGCTGCAAATGAATCCGTGTACAGCGTTCGATAAAAGGCATCGGTTTCAATGCCGGCGGCAGCTCGGTTGCCTTCGATCAACGCGTCGTAGCCGAAGGGACGGACACAAACGATATCGCTGTCGATGGGAACATAGAAATCCGTCTGCACCCGGAAAGCGGCAGCGAGCTTGAGCAACTGCTGGACGTACCATCCGCGCATCTGGCCGGTCTCAGGATCCCTCGCCACTTCGATGTCCGGGAGAATTTCGGATTCCGGAAGGATGCGGAACCGCGGATCATCCGTCTTTGATGCCAGCAGTGACGCCAGTTCCGGTATTTCAGGATCCGGGCAGATGACCAGGAACGAATGCAGATCTTCCATCGCGAAAAATTGAAGGAAGGAATCGAACAGCATGTGCAAACGTGCCTGGGCGTTCCTGTCCACGAACTGCCGCCATTCCAGATCGCGCGCATTGCTGCCTGCTTCCCGGATCGTCACGGGAAGAACAAAGGTGAGCAAATGATTCTGGTCAGCTTCGATATACATTGGTGCGGGCCTGGCTGGTCTGAACTATCTATTTAACATCGCCGGAAAAGTGCAGATGGTTTCCTTTTCGGTGGAGACCAGGACGGACCAATCCAGTTTGGAGTGGCGGACTCCGTTTCCACTCCGGCGGCCATGGGAGAACCGTGTGAAAATGTGCGAACGGAAATCCCATGCCGCCCGCTGAACCTTTCTTCGATCTCGCCTCCCTTGCAAAACCCTTGGTGACGGCGCCCCTGGCCCTCACGCATCTGGCGCTGGATGCGGACCGCCGCACGCAATTGGGGTTTTCTGAACGCGAGGAACCTCTCACGGTCCGGCAACTGCTTTCCCATTCCACGGGGTTGCCACCCTGGCTGCCCTACACCGGGGAACCACTGGCGATTCAACTGCGCAAAGGTTTTCCTGTGGATTCGCATCCCTTGCTGCGCCTGGGACAGGTGGGCACCAGCACCTATTCCGATCTGGGCTTTCGGTTGCTGGGGGAATTGCTGGAGGTGGAGACGGGAATGCCCTTCGCGGCTCTCGGCGCCCAGTCGTCCGGCCTTTCGCCCGCTCCGTGGAGCGAGGCTCCCACGGATATTCCGGATGGCCCTGATGCGGCGGCCTGGCCGCTGGCGGCACCCATGACGCCTGTTCCGCCTCGGTATCCAAACTTGCCGCACGATGCCAACGCCCGCGCCGGGATGCGAGGCCATGCGGGGTTCGGTGCCTCCGCTGCTCAAATGAAACAGGCCCTCGAACGATGGGTCCAATCCGGTTTCCCCGCACGCATGGCCGTGGAAACGGCCTGTGCCGAGGATGGCACCCACTGGGGGCTGGGCTTCCAGCGGGTGTTCGGGGGTGTCGGCCGCTTCGGATTCTGCTTGAAAGGCATGCCTTCGAACCTGGTTGGCGTTCACGTGCTTGCCTCTACGGCCATGGAATTGGCGCCGCCCGCACCCGAACCAGGGGAGGATCCGGGAGAACCCACGGAATGGTGGATGCATTTCGGGTTCACGGGACCAGCCCTGTTCGTGCGGCCCCACGATGGTCTTTGCCTCTGCCTGCTGATCCATCGCCGCGGACCTTCGGGGGAGATGCTGGATCTCAAGCAGCTTACAGCGCGGCGCTGGGCGTTGCTGCGCCAGTTCCTGGGCTGAACAGGTCTTCCGGCTGGTCTATGCTGGAACGATGAAACCGAGATTCCTGCCCGCCCTTGCCATGTTCCTCGTGGTGCCCGCCCTTGCGGACATCCCCATCCGCGTGGGCCTCGATACCCAAGCCACGGAATGGATCGTGAGCCTCGAGGGCGGCGGGCAGGTACAAACACGAGCGGGCAAGCCAATCCTGTCCCTGAAGGACGGCGAGAATCTGCGCATCTGGTGGGATAGCCATGGCGAGGCCGATCCAACGGACGAATACCGGGTCCAGGTTGGCTCGCCCCTCCTCCAAAAAGACGCGGATGCGCTGATCGCAAAGCTGAAGCAGCTGGGAGAGCAGCCGGAGCGGCTGAAGGTTTCCGATGGCGGCACCTGGCGTGTGCTGACCGGGCACTTCGAGAAGGCGGATGACGCCAATCCATTGATCCAGAAGCTGGATGCCAGTGGTTATGACGAGCTCTGGATCTCCACGGAATCCAGACCCGGAAAGCCCCGCAAGGGCAGGGCGCTGTATGCGATCACGGAGCGGTACGAGCGGCGGCCTCTCCCCAGCGAAGGCGTGCGCCTGGTGCCGGTGAAGGAACTGACCACTGTGAACGGAAAAGGGCGGTACCGCGGGCAGATCGAGATCTATCCCAACGCCCAGGGACGTCTTACGGTCATGAACACCGTGGAGCTGGAGACCTATCTGCGCGGCGTCGTTCCCCGCGAGATGGGCGCCTGGGAATACCCGTGCATCGAGGCCCTCAAGGCCCAGGCCGTGGCCGCCCGGACTTACGCGGTGGCCAACCGGGGCAAGCGCGAGAAGGATGGTTTCGATCTCGTGGATACCGTCGCGGATCAGGTCTACGGCGGGCGCGATGGGGAGCAGAACCTCACGGACAAGGCGGTGGAGGATACGAAAGGCCTCGTCGCCACCTATGCGGGCAAGCCCATCCAGGCTCTCTTCATGGCTGATAGCGGCGGCCACACCATCGACAACACCTTCGTGTTCGGCGGAAACTTCCCGTACCTCAAAGGCGCGGACAACTACGTGTCCACGCCCCAGGCCTTGACCTTCAAAGGTGTGGTGGCACCCCAGGGCAATCAGGGCTGGCTCTCCTGGGAGATCCTGCGCCTGTCAGCGGCAGGCCTCGTTCCGGTGGACATGCTGGACGCCGATCGCATGGCCCAGCCTTTGAAAGTCAGCGATTTGAAGAGCGCCTTGGATGGTTTGGCCAAGCGCCTGAACCTAGAGCCCCCTCAGCGATCCCTGGAGCAGGGTTCCCGGCTGTATCTCTGGATGGCGCGGAGCCTCGATCTGGATCAGCTCATCGATGGCATGGAACGTCCCCAGGATGCGGCCTATTTCCTCGGAGACACGGATCTGAAGCCCAGTGAAAAGCCCTTGGCGGGATTCCTTGCGCGGAGGGGCCTGGTGAGTCCCAGCGCGTGGAAGGGGCAGGCTCCGTCCCTTGCCGAAGGCCTGCAGGCCCTTGGGCGCATGTGGCAGGAAGTGGAGCCGATGGAAATCCTCGATGGCACGCTCCTGCGGGATGGACAGGCCCGCGTGAAGAACGGTGGGCCGGGGCCGCTGGTCCTCGCCAGCTCGCTGCTGCTGGCGGAGGAGGCCCCGGGCGGGTCCCTGCGGTTGGTGGGGGAGAGCGATATCCAGGTGGGAGACCACGTGAAATGGCTGCCGCAGGAAGGGGGCTCGAAACTGCTGGTGCGGCGGCTTGATCCCGATGGCGCTTCCCTGGATCGCTACAATCCCACCGCCCACTGGAAAGTGGAGATCAAGGAAGCGGATCTTCTCGACAAGTTGAAACAGAAGGGCGGCATCCAGGGGTTTGGTGGCCTGGACCTGGTGCACAACGAGTACGGTCGCGTGGTGGAAATGGTGGTGAAGGACGAGTCTGGGAAATCCCACCGCTTCACGGGCATGCGCATCCGCAATCTGCTGGGATTCAAGGACAACGTCTTCCGCTACATCCAGGTTGGCGAACAGCCACTCCGGCGCTGGATCTTCTTCGGTCGCGGCTGGGGGCACGGCGTGGGCATGGACCAGAGCGGCGCCTACGGCTACGCCATGGAAGGCTGGACCTTCGATCAGATCCTCAAGCACTACTACCGCGGCATCGACCTGACGAAAGTGGAATAGTAGGGTCTGTTTTCAAAATGGGGTGCGGCCGCGCGAGTGGCACCACCCAAGCGAGACAAGGAAAGCGACG
>DCFP01000147.1:10810-16931 GCA_002319925.1 Holophagaceae bacterium UBA1801
AAGGAAAGCGACGATGGCAATAGCGGCACTATTGACGAGGAGCTTGACGCAGTATCGCGCCGGGTGCTGCCTCTCGCCCTCCGGGACGGGGCCAGCTGCGCGCCCAGCTGTGTTAGTGGCCTCGAACGAACTTTGCATCATTTGGGTCCACCCACGTGGACCCAAATGGTGCAAAGTTCCACATCGCCCTTCGGCCACTGCCTTGCTGGATCACGCAGCTGGACCCGTCGCGGCACACATCCATATTGAAAACAGACCCTACTGACCCATGACCATCTACCGCTTGAACCGCACGCCGCTGTTTCCCGATCCCCGGGATGCGGACGAGAGCGGGCTGCTGGCGGTGGGTGGGGATCTCTCCGTGGCACGGCTGATCAACGCCTACGCCTCGGGCATCTTTCCGTGGTTCAGCGAGGAGGATCCGATTCTCTGGTGGTCTCCACCGCAGCGCGCCTTGATCTTTCCTGGCGAAGAGCACTTCTCGCGCCGCACCCTCCGCGCCCTGAAGAACGCTGGCTTCGAAACCCGCGTGGACACGGCCTTCGCCGAGGTCGTGAGCGCCTGCCGTTCCGCGTCGCGGCCAGGCCAGGATGGCACCTGGATCACAGCCGATGTCTGCGAGGCCTACATCCGCCTGCACCAGGCGGGTGTCGCGCACTCCTTCGAGACCTACTTCGAGGGGGAGCTGGTCGGCGGTCTGTACGGCGTCTCCCTGGGCGCGGCCTTCTTCGGGGAAAGCATGTTCTCGAAGGTGGATTATGCCTCCCGTTTCGCCTTCAAGGGATTGTGCGAAATGGCGTGGTCATGGGGCTTCCATTTCATCGACGGGCAACTGCCCAACGACAATCTGCGGCAACTGGGTGCCCGGGTTGTGGAGCGGGAGGAATTTTTAGACCGGCTGAATTCCGCGCTGCGACAGGCCACGCGCAAAGGCTCATGGGTCGCAATCTGAGCGGTGGCGCGCGAAGGCGGAATGCTATCCTTGACTAGGCCAAGGTGAATCATGGAATCCAAGCTTCTCCCTCTTTCCGAGGGTCATCGCTGCGCTGTCATGGATATCTACAACCACTACGTCGAGCACGGCTTCGCCTGCTACCGCGAGAAACAATTGCCGTACGAAGCCTTCGATAAGTTCCTGGCCATGGCCAAGGGCTTTCCCGCGTACGTGAGCGTTGGCGAGAACGGCACGGTGGAGGGTTTCGGCTTCCTGCACGCCTGGCATTCCTCCGAGTGTTTCAGCCGCACCGCGGAAATCACCTACTTCCTGCACCCGGATGCGATCCGCAAGGGCATCGGCACGAGAATGCTCGATCAGCTCACCCAGGATGCGATCGCCCAGAAGATCGACCGCATCCTGGCCAGCATCTCCTCGCGCAACCCGGAGAGCATTGCCTTCCACCGCAAGCATGACTTCGAGGAGTGCGGACGGTTTCCCCAGGTGGGACACAAGCACGGCAAGGATTTCGACGTGGTCTGGATGATCAAGCACATCTGATCGCGCCGCTGCGACCTGGTTGCGTGGCCGACCAGATTATATTTGTTTGGTACCTCAGCTCAGTTCCGCCGAGAGGATCCCCCGGCATTGGGGGCAGATGATGACATGGCCGCGCCGGGGCAGCGTGGAGACGAAATCCACTCGCGATCTCAGCAAGCGGATGACGGCGACGGAGCGCAGTTCCTCACGGCAATGGGGGCAGATCAGCGACTCTTCCAGTGCGTATTCCGCTTCGCCGATCGGTAGGGGATCTGGTTCTGTCATGGGCTGAGCTCCGATTGTCGTGGAATGACCCTAATGGAACCACCAGGAGTGCCTGAAAGCCAGCGAGGAATGGAGAACCGTTCCCGATTTTTCAAGTGCTGAACCGCCCCGGGATGAGCGCGCTGCAGAAGGCACATTTGCCTTCGACCAAGTGACGGGCGCTGACCGCGTAACCATCCCGCGTGATGACCGCCTTGCCGCAGCCGGGGCAGAAAGTGGTGCTCCCATCCGCGCTGCGGACATTGCCCAGATAGACGAAGCTCAAACCGTTTTCCCGGGCGATGGACCGCGCTGCCTGCAGGGTCGAAAGCGGTGTGGATCGTCGGTCCAGCAGCCGGTGATCGGGGTGGAAGGCGCTGAAATGCAGGGGTACCTCCTGGCCCAGGTGCTCCACGACCCAGGAGGCAAGAGCTCTCAATTCATCCGGGGAATCATTGGCCTCGGGGATCAGCAGAGTCGTGAGTTCCACCCAAACGCTGGTCTTCAGCGCGAGGTACTCCAGCGTCTCCAGGACCGGCTCCAGGCTCGCGCCGCAGTAGTGCCGGTAGAAGGCGTCGGAAAATCCCTTGAGATCCACGTTGGCGGCATCCATGTGCTGGAAGAAGGCCTCACGCGCCGGTTCGGCAATGTATCCCGCGGTGACGGCGATGGTCTTGAGCCCCGCGGCGTGGCAGGCCTGGGCCACCTCGAGGCAGAATTCCGCGGAGATGATCGGCTCGTTGTAGGTGAAGGCCACGCCGGCACAATGATGTGCGCGGGCGGCTTGGACGATGGACTCGGGATCCGAGGCCTTGAGCCGCGAGAAATCCTCGGCCTGGCTGAGGCTCCAGTTCTGGCAGAAGGTGCAGCCCATGTTGCAGCCCACGGTGCCGAAGGAGAGGACATCCGTTCCAGGCAGGAAATGATAGAGGGGTTTCTTCTCGATGGGATCCACCGCGAAGCCGCTGGTGAAGCCGGATACCGTGGTGCGCAGGCTGCCATCATCGTTCACGCGCACACCGCAATAGCCTTCCTGTCCCTCGACCAGTGTGCAGCTCCGAGGGCAGAGTTCGCAGACTACGCGGCCGCTCTCCTCCAGGTGCCACCAGCGGGCGACGGGAAACGTCATGAGCCAGGCTCCGGCTCGCACCGCAGGATGGCGACCAGGTATCCGACACCAAAGGGGCCTTCGTAGGAAAGGAAGTTCAGCCCCGTCCGATCAGAGGCCAAGGCGCCATCGGCCACTTCCAGGGACTCCACCACATCCTCAGCGGCGAGATTGCGGAGGTTTGGATCGATGCTCGCCACATCGCCTAGGCGTCCTTCCTTGACGCATGCGACGACGGTTTCGTCGAACAGATGGGCCTTGGGATGGAATCCCGCCGGGGCGCTCTGTTTGAGGGCATGGCTCATGTCTCCCGAGGCGATGAGCGCCCAGGAGCGCTCCAGGCTGTCCATGGCCGTGGCCATGGCCGCGCCGAATTTCCGGCTATCGCCGGGTTCTCCGTTCCAGGGGAAGCCGAAGAGGGCGATGCGTCCCTTGAAGCCCGCCTGCTGCAGGAACCACAGCGGGACCATGGCGCCATGATCCATGCTCCGGAGATTGGCCGGCTCGATGGCGAGACCGGCTCGCTCCGCGTGCCTGGCCACCGTGGCAGCCGCAGCGGCATCGGCCCTGAAGGTGGATTCCAGGCCGCGGATGCCGAAGGTGTGGAAATCGCCTTGCAGGGTCTCCCCCACGACGAACCCAAAAGCCTCGCGATGGCGGGGCGTGTGGGGAGAGACCACCAGGACCGTTTCCACCTTGGCGTCAACGACCACCCGCGCCGCGACTTCCATGGCCTTGGTGGTGGCTACGCAATCGCCACCGCGGTCGCCTCCGATGGGTGGAATCACGATGGGCGCGTGGCACATCAGGACCGCGGCACGGGGAGCCATGGTTCCTCCGGACACCATGAGTATCCGCCCGGCGGCGGTTTTCGCAAGACGGCCCTGGGAACCATGGCTGAAGACTTCCCTTTCCGCCCGAGCGCCGCCAAGCTGTTGGGGATGCCCGATCGAGCCTCCATACCGCCCCTGCCCAAGGATTGGCCTTTCACGCCGCGCGCGGCTGGCCGGCCCCTGGAAAGGAGCTACCTATCCTTTGATGGTTCGCCATGGCACTTCTGCAGTCTCGGACCCTTGAACCTCGAGGGCACAGAACGCCAGCTTTCCAGTGCCTTCGGCCGAGGGGGCATCCGCCGTCTCGGAGATCTCGTGGTGAGGCCGTACCGGCGGGGCGGCATGGTGCGCCACATCAATGAACGGATCTACGCATCGGAGCTGCGCTTCGCCCATGAGCACGCTGTCCATCTCGCCCTGTGGTCGAGCGGCTTTCCCACGGTGGAGCCGGTGGGGTACGCCTACTGTCGCAGGCTTTGGGGCTTTGAGGGCCTCTATCTGACGCGGTATACCGAAGCCGTGGCATGGCCGAACCGCTGGGACCGCAGTGATGAAGTCCTGGCCCAGTTGCCCAAGATGCTGGATGCCTTGGCCGCCTGGGGGCTCCATGCACCGGACCTCAATGCCACGAACATCCTCCTCGATGGCGATGGACAGATCCTCGCGCTCGATTGGGACCGGGCCCGGTGGATGACCGCTGAAAATCTTCGTGGGCGCTACGAGGAGCGGCTGCTGCGGAGCCTGGGGAAACTGGGTGCGCCCGCAAAGGTCCTGGATCGGTTCAGGCGGTGATCCGCAGACTGATTCCGTTCACTGCCATGGTTGCCAGGATGGCCAACAGGTAGGCCCAGATCGGCACCATGTTCGTCAGCAGACCGCCCACCACGATGAAGAAGGCGGCGAACCCGAAAAGGCTGATGGCATGCCCTCGGAGGAAGCTTCGCGCGGCTCCGGCGCCCTGCTGGCGATGGGCGAAGGTCGCGAGGATGGAACAGAACAAGGGGAAAGGTGTGAGGAGCCCACTGAGATGTGGACCCAGGAACGCCGCCGAGGTCGTCAACGTGAAGACAAACACCGCGGCAACGCACATGCGCAGCGGGATATCCCAGCGGGAGGGAGGTGCGGATGGAATGGGTGTCGAGCTGCGAGGGATCAAACCGATCACAGCGCCATTGATGGCCAGCGACACCGCGACGGTGGGCCATAGACCGGAGGAAAAGCGATTCCAGACGGCCGTTGCCACGAGATAGGCGGCGATGCCCGAGGCCAGGCTGATCCAGGCGTTCCATTTCCTCGCGGCCAGTGAATAGGCAAGGCAGAAGACGCTGATGGAGGACAAGCCCGCCAGGTTGCCTACGGCCGCCTGGGCTGCGAAGCTGGAGCCATGCTGGAGGGCCAGAATGATGGACACGGGGCCCGAGGTCAGTGGGAATCCGGTGAGCCATCCGCTCATGGCGGGGCCCCAGCGGCGTCCCGCCAGGGTCGCCAAGGCGATCAGGATGGGTGTCAGCAGGAGCTTCAGGATCAGGATCATGGACGTTTGCGTATCCTAGAACGAGGATGACATGAGTATCCCGTGCGACTATCACATGCACTCGCGATTCTCGTCGGATGGCCAGGCGACCATTCCGGAGATGTGCGAAGCCGCCATCCGCGCCGGTCTGCGGGAGATCTGCCTGACGGAGCACGTGGACTGGATCCCCTGGGACAAGACCCGAGATTTTTTCAACCCCGCGGCCTACGTGCCTGTGGCCTTGGAATACAAGAACCGGTACGAGGGCCGTCTCACCATCCGCGTCGGGCTCGAGATCAGCGAACCCCATCTCGTGTCCGACCAGATCAAGATTCTCCTCGCTTCCTGGCCCATCGACTTCGTGCTGGGCTCCGCTCACTGGATCGATCAAAGTGGCGTGTACTTCACGGAACTCTACCAAGTCCATTCCGTCGATGAGATCGAGAGAGAATATTTCAAACGCGTGCTGGAGCTGGTGCGGGATGGTGAATTCGACAGCCTCGGCCATCTGGATCTGGTGAAACGCTACCGCCCCATCGAGCTGGGACCCTTCGACGCAGCCCCCCACCGCGAAATCATCCACGAGATCCTGAGGATCCTGGTCAGCCGCGACAAGGCCTTCGAGGTCAACACGTCGCCCCTGCGGCGCGGGCTGGATTCAACGTGTCCCGGCCTGGAGGTGCTGAAGTGGTACCGCGATCTTGGCGGTGAGAAGCTGACGATCGGATCCGATGCGCACAATCCGGAACAGATCGCCACGGGTTTCGACACGGCGTTGGAAATGTTGCGGGCCGCGGGCTTCAAGCGGATCGTCCGGTTCGAGCGGCGACAGCCGGAATTGATTGAAGTCTAGGTTGGACAGAAGCTCCTTGACACACCCGAGGTCTGCCTCGATGATGGGGCATTCGAGATCTTTGTCAGTTCCATAG
>DCFP01000147.1:17199-24996 GCA_002319925.1 Holophagaceae bacterium UBA1801
GAGCTATCCAGAAAGGTGGAGGGACGGGCCCTGTGAAACCTTGGCAACCTGCCCAGATGAGAATCTGGCGCGTGGTGCCAATTCCTGCTGGTGCGAAAGCACCGGAAAGATACCGAGCTGTTGCAACTGACACGCTAAAGGGCCCACATCAGTGGGCTTTTTTGTTTTTCCTTTGGAGCTTGCGTGGACGGCGAAGACCTCCCTTTCCCCAGGAGGTCCCAGTGACCAGCACCTTGACCCAAGAACTCCACTTCGAAACCCTCACGCTCCACGCGGGGCACACCCCGGATAAGGACACGCACAGCCGCGCGGTGCCCATCTACCAGACGAGCAGCTACGTCTTCGATTCCGCTGAGCATGGGGCGCGGCTCTTCAACCTCGAGGAGCCTGGCAACATCTACACGCGCCTGGGCAATCCAACCCAGGCTGTGCTGGAAGAGCGCGTGGCCAAGCTCGAAGGCGGCGTGGGCGCCCTGGCCGTGGCTTCGGGCCAGGCGGCCATCACCGTGGCGCTCACGACGATCCTCAAATGCGGTGATCACATCGTCGCGGGGAACAATCTCTACGGCGGCACCTTCAATCTGCTCAAGAACACCCTGGGCCGCCTGGGCATCCGCACCACCTTCGTCGACAGCCGCGACCCCGCTGCTTTCCAGGCCGCACTCACGCCCCAGACGCGCGCCATCTACGCCGAAGCCATCGGCAATCCGAAGCTGGATATTCCGGATTTCGAAGTCCTCGGCCGCATCGCCGAGAACGCGGGCGTGCCCCTCATCGTGGACAACACACTGGCTTCGCCATACATCCTGCAGCCCTTGAAGCACGGCGCCCACATCGTGGTGCACAGCCTCACCAAGTTCATCGGCGGGCACGGCACGTCCATTGGCGGCATTCTCGTGGACGGCGGGAAGTTCGATTGGAGCAACGGGAAGTTCCCGGAGTTCACGGAACCCAACCCCAGCTATCACGGCGCGAAGCTGCTGGAAGTGGCCGGCGCCGGTGCATTCGTGGCCAAGGCACGGCTGGAGATCCTCCGGGACATCGGCCCCGCCATCTCGCCCTTCAACGCCTTCCTGCTCATCCAGGGCCTTGAAACATTGCACTTGCGCATCGAGCGCCACGGGCAGAACGCGTTGGAATTGGCGCAATGGCTGGAGCGACATCCGAAGGTTGCCTGGGTGAACTACCCCGGTCTTCCCGATCATCCGAGTCATGGTACGGCCAAGCGCTATTTCAGGCCTGGCGCGGGTTTCGGCGGCATCCTCACCTTCGGCGTGAAGGGCGGATTCGAGGCGGGGAAGGCTGTCATCAACCGCGTTGAACTTTTCTCCCGCCTCGCCAACGTGGGCGATGCCAAGAGCCTCATCATTCATCCCGCCAGCACGACCCACCAGCAGCTCTCGTCCGAGGAGAGGAAACTCACGGGCGTGACCGATGATCTGATCCGGCTTTCCGTGGGGCTCGAGCACATCGAAGACCTGAAGGCCGATCTCGAACAGGCGTTGACAGGAGCTTGATCGATTTACAGGGATGCGGGTGTTTTTGCATCCCCCTCATCCCCTTCATCCCTGTTCAACAAATCTTTAAAAGATGGATCAACAGGGATGAAGGGGATGGAGGGGATAAAAGAATAAACTGCGCTCCAATCCTTGTTATCAATCGGTCAAAGCCGCTTTGGGAAAGGTATATCCATGTCCATCAAAGTCCTGAAATTCGGAGGCACCAGCGTGGGATCGCCGGAGGCACTGCGTCTGGCGGCATCCATCATCCGCGAGGAATTGCCCGGGGGTGGCGTGGTGGTGGTCTCCGCCCTCTCGGGCACCACGGATCAGATCCTGAAGGCGGTCTCTTCGGCGGGCAGCGGTGACACGAACACGGCTCTGGAGATCCTAGGTTCCATCGAAGTCCGCCACCGGACCGCGGCCGATGCGCTGGGCGTATTGAAGGTTGTGGAGAACGCTTGGGCACCGCTCTTCGATCGCCTCCAGAGCCTGCTCGAGGGCATGGGGCTGCTCTGGGAAACCTCGCCCAAGGCGAAGGACGCGGCGCTGGCCATTGGCGAGACCCTGTCCGTGAATCTCCTGACGGCGCTCCTGCAATCGGTCGGCCTCCGGGCGGAGTTGAAGGATGCCCGCGAGGTCCTGCGAACGGACGCTCGCCACGGCCGCGCCCGGCCCAGGCCGGATCTCATCCGCGACGCCTGTCAGAGCTGGAATCCACTGCTCGCTCAAGGCACCTGCATCGTGACCCAAGGTTTCATCGGTTCCTGTCCCGATGGCGCCACGACGACGCTGGGGCGCGGCGGCTCGGACACGTCCGCCACGTTGATCGGCGAGGCGCTGGGCGCCGATGAAGTGCAGATCTGGACCGATGTGGATGGTGTGCTCACCGCGGATCCCAGCCTCGTCCCCGGCGCGCGGCCCATTCCGGTCATGAGCCTGCGCGAGGCGGCTGCGCTCTCTGCCTTCGGCGCCAAGGTGCTCCATGCCGATTCCCTGGCGCCCGTGGAGCGGGGCCGGTTCAAGCTGGTGGTGGCCAACACGCACCGGCCCAGGGCCAGCCGGACCGAGATCCTCTTCCAGGTGCCGGAAAGGAACGCGGGGATCATCACCTCGGTGGCCTACAAGGAAGGTTTGGTGTGCGTCCACTTCCCGCCCGCCCGGGACCTGGATCACGTGTTCCAGACCGCCTCCGATCTGCAGGATGCGGGGGCAGTCCGGTACGGCCTCCTGAACACACCCGAGGGCAGCCTCCTTGCCGTTCGGCCGGAACACGCCGATGCGGCGGATCTCCTTGCGCAGCTTGCGCAGTCCGGACTCCGCGTTGAATCGGGATGGTCCAGTGTTGCTCTCGTGGGCGAAGGACTGCGGCAGTATCCCGGCGGCGCACTGGCACTGCTCGCCACCTTCGAGAAGGAAACCATTGGCGGCATCCTGGCGGGCGGCGCGGGCATTTCCGTGGCCTTCCTGGTGCCCGATGAGCGGCTCCGGGACTTGATCCCGCGCCTGCACCAGCTCTGCATCGAGACCTGAATAGCAAGGCATTCCATAAAACTGAATGACGCAGCTCGCGCGCCATGACTTCGGCTTGCTCTCAATGCCCGGTCGGCCCGAAAATGCTGAAGGGAGACGAACGCCATGGGCGCCCGAGTGGTTCAAGAAGTGAAGACCATCACGGATCTGTCGCGCAGCTACCGGCCCCATGTCCATGACGAACTTTCCGTAGCCTATGTGTGGAGCGGTTCCACCATCGCCCGAATCGATGGAGCGGATGTGCCCATTTCCGGAGAATGCATGGTGGTCATTCCCGGTGGTGTGCCCCACGCCTGCAATCCCGTGACTCCGGGAGACTGGAGTTACACTTTGCTGCTCATGGATGCGAAGCCATTGAAGCGATGGCCTGCGCACTGCATCCTCCCTGGCCAGGCGGCGTTTCGGGAACCCTTCGCAGGCTTGCGTGAAAACACTCTGGATGTTCGACAGGTGGAGCGGCTGGCCGGAGATCTCCTAGCGGCGCTTGAGGCGAGCCTGAGTGGAATGACCAGTGCTTCACTGTCCCTACCTCGTTCTCTGCAGGCTGTTGAAGCCTTCCTCCGGCGGAACGCCGCAATGCCGCTTAGTCTTGAAGACCTCTGCACCGTGGCGGAGTTGAGCAAGTATCATCTCGTCCGGGCCTTCAGGAAGGCTTACGGTCTGACCCCCCACGCCTATCAATTGAACCTGCGGGTGAACGAAGCCAAGGCTCGATTGAAGAAAGGCGAGGATCTGGCCGAGGCCGCGCTTGCATCGGGCTTCTGCGATCAAAGCCACTTCCATCGCGTGTTCACGCGCTGCGTGGGAATGACCCCAGCGGCGTATCAGAGAGCAATTCTGTCCAAGACGGCCGAATCGCATCACCACTAGGCTGAATCCGGAACGATCGGAGGAGCGCCATGAAGGTGGTGATCGTGGTGGACAAGGAACTGCCCGCGGGTCTGCTGGCCAACGCCGCAGCGGCACTGGCTTTCAGCGTTTCTCCCAGCATAAATGGGGGAGTGGGTGCCGATCTGGAGGACGCCGAGGGAAGTCGTCATCCTGGGATCACGAGCATCCCTCTTCCGGTCCTCGGCTGCGGGGGAAGCCAGTTGACGGAGCTGCGGGACCGGGCTCGAGTGATACCGGAGGTGACCTGCGTGGATTTCTCGAACGTGGCGCAGAAAGCCAAGCGCTACGACGAATATGCCGCTGCACTGAAGGCCGCTTCCCCATCCCAGTTGAAGTACCTGGGGCTTTGCATCTTCGGGGAGCCCACGGCGGTGAAACGGCTCACTGGCCATTTGCCGCTGGTGAAGTGAAGATGGGGCATGGCCTTCGAAGGTCGTGCCCATGCCCTTGACCTGCTCCGACTCCACTTTGCGGTGGCAGGGTTCGGTTTCGCGGGAGTTTTTGGCAAGCTTCTGTTCCTTTCTCCGGTGGCCATCGTGGCGGGGCGCACGGGGTTCGCGGCACTGTCCCTGGGACTGCTGATGCTCGCACGGCCTTCCCTGCGCGGAGATGGAAAAGCCTGGCACTCGCTGATTCCGCCGGGTGTGTTGCTGGCTCTCCACTGGTGGCTCTTCTTCCAGTCGATCCGCGTCTCCTCGGTGGCCGTGGCTCTGGTGAGCTTTTCAGCCTTTCCCGTGCTTGTGATCCTGTGGGAAGCCCTGGCCCACCGGCGGGTGCCCGCGCTCCGGGATCTGGCCGCAGCCTTGATCGCGCTGGCTGGCGTAGCCGTCATCGTCCCGCGATTCGATCTGTCGGACACCGCGCTTCGCGGAGTTTTGTGGGGCCTAGCTTCGGGAGTGGCTTTCGCCGTCATCGTCCTGTGGAATCGGCGCCAGGTGCAGTCTAGTTCGCCCTGGCTCCTCGCCTTCGTCCAGAATCTCGTCGCCTTCGCCGTGCTGCTTCCCCTGGCGCTCGCGGAGGGCGTTCGGCCCACTGCGCGGGAATGGGGCATCCTCGCATGTCTCGGGATCATCTTCACCGCCGGAACCCACGGTTTCTTCGTCCGCAGCCTCCGCTCCGTGCCCGCCAAGGTCGCCAGCCTTGTATGCACCCTGGAGCCCGCCTACGGCATCCTGGCCAGTGCCCTCGTGCTGAAGGAGATCCCCACGGTGCGCACGGTCCTGGGAGCGGTCTTGGTCATCGGCGCAGTCGTGTCAGTGACGTTGAAGGCATCCGCCGGATCTCCGGATTCCCTATGACTTCTTGGAGGCTCCCGCACAGTTCATGCGGAGGGCGGATCTCCTCCAAGCATCCCTTCCCAGTAGTTCCGGCCTGGGAAAACCTTTCCTGCGTTGCGGTAGAGTTCCGCAAGCTGCACCACGCGGCCCAGTCGCGCGAACCGGGCCTGGAGGTGTGTCTCCTTCACCCACCGGTCGTTGCGGCAACGGCACGTGGCGCCCGGCCGGGTGAGCCCGCATTCGCCTGAGAGAAATCGACCCACGGTGCGGCGGGCGCGAGAGGCGAGCTGGCGCACCGCGGGCTCGGACTTCTGCATGATCCCGGCGATCTGGGGATAGGACAGATCCACCACGAAGCGGAAGAGGAACACGAGCCGCGCCTCGGATTCCAGGCAGAAGAGCACCCCCTTGAGGCAGTTCCGGCAGGTCTCCATCACCCAGAACTGGAGGTCGGGCCGGGCCGAAGCCGGTGCTTCGAAGTCGGTCCCGTGATAGTTTTCCCGCAGCTCGCGCAGCGACAGACGTCGTGCCTCCTGCTTGATGCGCAGGACCCTCCGGTAGACCACCGTGAAAAGCCAGGTCTGGAATCGGCTCTCCCCCCGGAAGTCCTTGAGGCTCGCCAACACCGTAAGCCAGGCCTCCTGGCTGGCTTCCCGCGCGTCGTCTTCGTTGCGGAAGAAGGAACGGCAGAGATTAGTCACCAGTGGACCGTACGCTTCGATGAGTACGGCGGGTTCGGGGAGGGGATCCATTACGGAAAAGACTACGGCGCTAGGATTTCCTTTTCCAGCCAGAGCGTTCGGCTGGCCGCTCCGGTACTGGACAGCTTTTCGTGGTTGGTGCCCGGTGCGTCGACGATCTCCAGGGGCACGCCCTCTCCGGCCGCCGCCTTGATGAGTTCCACTCGCTCGGGGCCGATGTAGACATCGGACTTGGCGAACTGAAGGTACAGTGCGCGGCCGCGGAGGGAGGGCAGGAGCTTCAGGGGATCGAGGGGAGCCATGGCCGTGTCATAGTCGTCGTCCGACATCGCCATCTTGTTGTTGAAGAAGGTGATCCAGTCCGAGTAGTGCGGCGCGAAGGCGAGCAGGACCGCGGTCCTGATGCTGGGGTTCTGGGCCAGCAGTTTGAGGCCGAACATCGCCCCGTAGTCGTGGCCCACCAGGGCCAGGCGGTCCTTGCGAACGCCTGGTTCCCGGGTCAGGAGACCCAGGGCGGCCTGGAACTCAGCCAGCTGGGCTTGGCCCTTGGCCAGATCGCCCGCATCCCCGGTCCACTTCTGGCGCCAAGGCACCCAGCCCTGTGGGAGAAGGGAGACCACGCCCTTGGCTGCCAGGGTCTTGGCCTCGCGGTAGAACTGGGTCCGGTTCCCGCCGGGGCCATACATGTGGAGGTAAAGCACTGCAGGATGGGCTCCCTGGGCCTGGGGGCGGATGAGCCAGGCCTGGGTCGGCGCGGCCGCGCCTTCCACCTGGAACTGGATGTCCAGGACCTCGATGGGGCCATCGGCGGTCCTGTCTTTCACCTCGTAATTCAGTGACGTGGATTGCGAGAGAGCGGGCAGGGTGAGGGCGGTCATGAGCAGCACCTTGGCGAGTAGGGACATGGAAACTCCGAGAGACGGTCCGCAAATGGACGTTCGCCTAGATTTGGGACGGCTGGCCCCTCGTTGTGACAGGATCACTTCACGTCCGGGTGTCCGAGCCATGCTTCCACCCATCCCTGCATGCGCTGCACATGCGGGCCTCTCCAGAGCACCCGGTCACACCGAGGGCAGAGCCAGTATTCGTGGTAGAGATTTCGCGTCGTGGGCAGAAGGCGGTCTGTCACATCCGCTTCGGTCGCGCGTTGCAGCAGCTCGTTGCACACGAGGCAACGGGAGAAGGGGGCGTAGCATTCCCGGGCTCCGAAGCGATGCAGGACCTCCGGAAGCTGGGTCATGGGATCGGTGGATCGCACGAAAGCACCGTGCACGACCTCTTTCCGCATGAGCAGGCCTTTGTCCCGAGTGAGCAGCACGCGACTCTCTTCGGCGGAGATCCGCGCCAGTTCAGGATCCGGGAAGACGGCGCGGTGGAGCGTGTCGAGTCCCATCAAGCGGAGGTAGACCGCCAACTTGGAGAGATGCTGGTCCACCACGAAACGGCCCCGCGGATAGAGCGGCCTCAAGGGATGGGGATTCTCCAGGATGGCCATGAAGGGATAGACGCTCACCCTGTCTTGATCCTGGAGCCGGTAGCCGAAGTCCACCGCCTCGCCGTTCACCTGGATCCGTTCCACATCCGTATGCGGAACGCCCTGGGCCTCGATGCGGTCCTTGATCGTCGCTGGGGGCGTGAATTCGTGCGGTCGATCCCGCTGCCGCAATCGCCGAGGAAGCAGTTCGTTCAGCTCTGCATAGAACCGGAACCAGGCTTTAGAGGGCGTCTGCATAATCGCACGTGCCGCGCTGAGAGCGCCGGGCGAGCATGGCACGGAAGGCGCCGATGGCCATAGCGGTACTATGGGCAAGGCGCCTGACACAGCCAGGAACAGGCGGATATCGCGCAGTCCACTGGACTGCGCTCCTGGCAAGCACTGCTTGCCAGAGCCGGCGT
>DCFP01000176.1:0-12395 GCA_002319925.1 Holophagaceae bacterium UBA1801
GGCGCCCATCTGCTTGGCGGCCCAGATGATCGTGTAGCCGCGGGACACGAAGTCCTGGCTGGCGACCATGTCGGCGGCGGCGGCGATGACCTGGGGATCTTCGTGGGCTTCACCGGCGAGGCAGTAAATGTCGGGGCGCTTGGCGTGCACGCGCTTGAAGGCTTCAGCGGAACCAGGAATGGCCTGGTTGATGACGATCGCCTTCATGAGCGGGTCGTCGGCGAGAGACACGACGTTGGAGATGAAGGTCTCCTGCTGGGACATGAAATCGTCCGGGTAAGTGAGATGCTGGATCATGCCGCCAGTCTTCACCGCGCCGTATTCCTTGATCAGGGCTTCAGCGCCACGCAGATCGTCTTCTGACTGGGAAACGGTGCCAGTCACGACGCCAACGTGGAATTTCGCCTGAGCGAAAGCACTGGAGCCAGTAAAGAACATCGCCATCGGCACGAGTGCGGCGGCGACCTTAGTCAACCTCGTCATGTTGCCTCCTATGGGGAACAGAATGGAGCCCTATCGTAGATCCAGGAATGCGTTCGTCAAAGGGAAATGTGCTTGGAAGTTGCATTCAAAAAGAAATTATTTTTCCATCCAGACGCCGTGATTCCGGGCTTCTCACCGGGCCTTGCGTCCTTTTCTCTTGCGCACGTGGCCGCCTGGAATCCCGCCAGTGCTTCGCTTGCGATGAGCCGAAGCGGCCGGGCCCGAGCCCAATTTATGCGCCGTGGACACCATGCGCTGCTTTCCATGGCGCTCGAGCAATCGATAGATGGTCGTCTTGTGCACCGCCTTGCCGATCCTGGCTTCGAAAGCATCCTTCAGCGACTTCACGTCCCCGGCGCCTGATCTCGTGAACAGCTCGGGGTGATCCCGCAGGAACTCGGCTTCCTCCTCGAAGGACATGTGCTGGTTCCGCCTGCCGCCCCGATTGCCCTTCCCCACGATCGCCTTCGAGCCATCGCGCAGGAATTCCGTGCGGATGCGGCGCACCGTGGAGACGTTCAAACCCAATGCGGTCGCTATTTCAGGAGCGGGCATGTCCAGCACGAAGCTGAGCCAGACGCACTGGAAACGGTTGAAGACCTCGGGCGTCCACTTGGAGAGCACGATCTGATCGAGCTCCGCGACCCGTTGAGATGTGAAAGCGCTCGCCTGCCTCATGCCTGCCCCCGGAACCGATAGATTTATCCGGGTTCTTTTTGAACGCAACACAAACTCAAGATTGTTTTCTGGATGTGATCGGCATCATATCGCTTGGAAAATATAGGTATTCTTTTTGCACACGCATCCGCGTGGTTCGTCGCGCGATTCTTCTCCGAGTGTTGGCCGATCCTGATCCCGCATGCACGCAACGATGAGCTGCATCCTGATTCTTTTGCAGCGAAGGGTGGTTTAGTTCCCGCCGGTCCGTTGATCAACCGCGACGCCTTGCATTGATGAGCGCACTTGCCCGCGCAGGAAATCGCCTCTCTGCGCTCGCTACCATGTCTCATGGACAAACGGCGATTGGCATCCTTCTACGGCGTTCTGGTGGCCGCGCTCTGGGGGCTCTCCTTCCTGAGCATCAAGGTGGCGGTCGTCGTGCTGCCGCCCATGACGTTGGCCTCGGCCAGATTCGTCGTCGCCTGCGCGGTTCTGCCACTGGTGGCATGGATCGCCAAGGAGGATCTCCGGATCGCTCTCCGCGACGCGCCCGTGCTGATCCTCGGGGGAATTCTCGGCGTAACGCTCTATTTCTACTTCGAGAACAACGGCATCCTCCTGCTCTCCGCTTCCGAATCCTCGATCATCGTGAGCACCATTCCGGTCGTCTCCGTCATCGCCGAGCGCGTCTTCCTGGGAGCCCGGCTGCCAGCCCGCGTCTACCTGGGTTCCGTACTATCCTTCGCCGGTGTCACCCTCATCGTCTTCCGCCCCGGAGTGACTCCCTCGTCGATGCTGGGCTATCTCTACATGGCCGGCGCTGTGATCGTCTGGGTGGCCTACACCTTCGCCACTCGCAAGGTGTCCCTGCGCTACGGCCGTTTGAATGTCACCTTCTGGCAGAGCCTGTTCGGGCTCGCGGGCTGTGTCCCCTTTGCATTGATGGAATCCCCGGCCTGGCGGACCCCCGGCACTGCGGTGGTGCTCCACGTGCTCTACCTGGGCCTGATCTGTTCCGCCGCCGGCTATTGGCTCTACGTCGCCACCATCGATCACTTGGGCGTGGGGAAGGCCAGCATCTTCATCAACCTCATCCCCGTGGTCGCCATCATCGCCGCCTTCTTCCTGCTGGGGGATCGGCTCAGGGGCCTGCAGATCCTCGGGGTGGCCGTGACACTGACCGGTGTGTATCTCGCGACCACCTTGCGGGGTCGGTTCACTTCCGCATCAGAAACAGCACACCCAGAGCCAGGATCGCAGGCAGGAGCAGCAGTAGCGTCATCCACCAAGCCGCCGGACGCGCGTAGTTGAGCGTCCAGCCAATCCCCAGGCGCTTCTCGACCCATAACCGGGGATCCTCCGGATTCACATAGAAGAGACCCCAACGGTAGAGATGGCCCTGGGGCGAGTCCTTGATCCACCTGCTGGATTCACGCACGGTCAGGATGAGACCGAGCACCAGCAGAGCCATGAAGGCCGCCATGCCGATGTGGATGCAAACAATTCCATAAAGTGGAATGGCCAGCGCGCCCAGCATGAGCAGGCTCAAGCCCAGCCCTACCGTGCCCCGTAGAGGCTGTGCTGAAGCCACCCTCGCCCGAGTCGCGTTTCTCTGGGTCATGGCAAGCACGGTCCCTATTACCAGGAAGCCCAGCCAAAAAGCGAGCGGAAGGCCGAAGACCAGCCAGGGCAGTTGAGCCTTCGCCGTCCAGCCATTGGCGCGCCCTAGGGCATCGAAGTGAGTCGGGACGGGGTCGGACAATCGTGGCAAGACCCACTGATAGAAAACCCTCAGAATCGCCAGCCCTGCCGCGGGAAGGAGATCCCAGGCTGAGAAGATCGAGGGGCGGCGGTCCGGGTCCATGTCGACTCTCCTTCCAAGGCCGGATCGAGGATCGCCTGAAAGCCCTGACTGCGGTTGAGGAGATCGCCACTGGGGCCATTCGACCGCCGAGCGCCAAGAATGGGGAGCCGATCGGCGCTCTCCGCTAATCTGTTGCCATGGCAATCCGGAAACAGCGAGGTTCAAGAGCGCGGCGCTACGGCCGCCTCACCGAGGCGGCGACCCTCTGGCTGCTCTGGCTGAGGGGCTGGTCCCTGGTGGAACGGAACTTGCTGATGGGCAGATGGGAACTGGACTTGATCGTCGTCCGCGGCGACGAACTGCGGCTCCTGGAGGTGAAGGCAAGGCAGCCCGGCGCCTGGACCGCCGCGGATACCGCCCTCTCCTATGGCCAGAGGGTGAGGCTCCAGTCCACATTGCGCAGCTATCTCGACCGCGTTCCCTGGCCGGGCCGGGTCACCTTCCAGCGGGTGAGCTGGGCTGGCTGGAAATGGCGTCTTCATGTCCCGGAGCGCTGGGATTCCTTGAAGATTCAGCGCTGATGCCTTCATGACAGAATGACCGGGGCATTGCCATGCGTCCCAGTGGGTGATTTCCATGAAAGCTGCCAGCATCCTGAATCACGTCCTTGGCCCCATCATGCGCGGCCCCTCCAGTTCCCATACGGCCGGCGCCCACCACATCGCGCGCCTGCTGCGGGATCTCCTGGGCGAGGAGCCGGTCCAGGCTCGCATCCGCTTCGATCCCAGTGGTTCCTATGCGCACACTTACTCCCAGCAAGGGGCCGACCGCGCGTTCGTGGCGGGGTTGAGGGGAAGAACCCTCATCGATGATCGCTTCTTCTCGTGCCTCACAGAACCTGGCCTGGACGTGAACTTTCTCGTGGAACCTATTCCTGGGGCGGATCACCCCAACACCGTCGAAATCGAATTGACAGGCCGGGCCGGTGGAAAGCTCCAGGCCCGCGCCGCTTCCATCGGCGGTGGCGAGGTGAATATCCAGCGCATCGATGGCTGGAACACGCGCTTGGACGGCACGGCTTATGAAGCCATCGTGGAAGGGGACGCCAGCGATGCGGAATCCATCGCATCTCTGCTGGCTTCGGATGGAGCCACGCTGGAGCCCATTCCGACAACCATTTCCGAAGGGCGGGCGTTTTTCGTCGCCCACCGGAATGCTCCCCTCGCAGCCTCCCTTCGCCGCTCGCTGCAGGCATATCCCGATTGCCGGATCCGCGAATCCAGGCCCGTGTATTTCCTCCAGACCGGTTCGCCCCTCTTCACCAGCGCCCAGGAAATGCTGGACCTGGCGGAAGCCCAAGGCGCTTCCCTCGGGCGGCTCGCGTTGGCCTATGAGGCGCAACGCCTGGATCTGCCAGAGTCGCATGTGATCGAAGAAATGGTGCGCCGGTACCGTATCATGCAGGCTGCGGTGGCCAAGGGCCTGGACCCCGCGCTCACCGGCATGCAGTTGCTGGAACCCAGCGCGCACTCCGTGATGGCGGCGCAACGCGCGAACCGTCTCGCCGTGGGAGGCATTCACGCCGAAGCGGCCGCAAAGGCCCTGGCGGTCATGCACGTGAATTCGTCCATGGGCGTTGTGTGCGCAGCCCCCACGGGCGGCTCCGCGGGCACGATTCCCGGCGTCATCGTCACACTGTCGGAGGCCAGGAATCTGCCGGAGGAGGAATCCGCGCGGCTTCTGCTTGCCGCGGGGTTGGTCGGCGTTTTCGTTTCGAACCGGGCCACCTTCGCTGCGGAGGTCGCGGGTTGCCAGGTGGAGATCGGAGCGGCGGGGGCCATGGCTGCAGCCGCCGTGGTGGAAGCAGCGGGAGGCACCGCTCGGCAGGCTGCTGATGCCGCCGCCATCGCGTTCCAGAACACCATGGGTTCGGTGTGCGATCTGGTGCAGGCCATGGTGGAGATCCCCTGCCACACCCGCAATGCCGTGGCCGCGTCCTCTGCATTCGTCTGCGCGGATCTGATCCTAGGCGGTTACCGGAACCCCGTTCCCCTGGATGAGACCATCGACGCGGTCTACTCCGTGGGCCGGATGCTCCCGCCGGAACTCCGCTGTACAGCCAAGGGAGGCTTGGCTCTGGCGCCTTCAGCCCAATGCCTTCAATGCCATCGTGTGTGAAGGACTGAGGTCGAACTCCATGGGAATCGGCTCAACGAGCCTGGGTCACCGCCAGGAACCCTCGGTCCAGTAATAGCCCCGCGGGTGATGCATCCAGCGCCCCGGTACCCAGACAGCCCTCGGGTGGGGCCTCAACATGTAGCGCCCGGGTACCCAGACATAGGCCCTGGTGTTCCAGGTCCAGCAACCTCCGACCCAGACGTAATCGCCGACAGGCGCCCGGGGAATGATTTCATAGTTGGGCGGAGGCGGCTCGCGATCCACATACGTCACCGAAACGGAAGGCGCGGGAGCAACGACGGCGACCCGGGCCGGCCGCACCGTGGCAACACAACCGCTGCCGATCGTCAGCAGCGCCGCACCAGACATCCATCCTAATTTCCTGATCATGGGCAACTCCTTCGCCAGAATCGTGCAATCAGGTCAATGGAGCGATTGGGTGGGTGAAAGGTTGAATCGAAGTTGAACCGCTACCTGGGCGCGCCACCTGTGAAGTCGAGCAGCGGCCGCTCCGCTCGTGCTTTCGCAGGAAACCTCGAGCCGTTCTGAATTCACCGTCCGGATCGAAATAGCCGGGCAGACGAGCCTTCCATATTGGTGTACACTTTGTAAACTCGTAAGGCGAAAGCCGGCAGTTGATTCATTTTCAGGCCGTATTTTTCATAATGTCCGCATCATAGATTCGCAGGCACCACCCTTGAGTTCGAAGCCCCAAGCGCGGGACGCCTCTCAAGAAAACATGCATGTCCTCGACAGAGCCGATGGAGAAACCCGTGAAACCAGATAATTCGTCCACCGCCGTGCAGTCCCTTCCAGCCACCATGGGTGAGCGGATCAAGGCCGTCCGCACGGCCTGGGGCTGGTCCCAGGAACAGATGGCCGAAACCCTTCGCGTGGATCAGGCCTCCATTTCCTTCTGGGAACGCGACAAGATCATCCCCTCCGGATCGGCGATGGTGGCCCTTTCTGCGCTCATCCGCTGCAGCATTGATGCCCTGGAAACGGGCCAGGGTTTCGTAGTGCCCGATCCACCTTCCCCGGCTCCGCTGGTGGACCATCAATCCCTTCGGAGCGTGAGTCTGCGATCCAGCGACGAAGGCGCCGTGGGTGTCGTGGATCTGACCCATGGCACTTCCAAGGGCAAGGAAGTCTCGGAGACCATGATGGATCTCGTGGAATCCGTGAAGAGCGGGCGCAGGGTCTGGATCGCCATCGAGTAGCGGAGGGTGGTCGTTCGTTCCATGAGGCATCTGATTCCAGTCGTGGCCGTGATCTCCCTGCTATCTGCGGGGAGCCTGCAAGCTGAACCTTTGAGCCTTCCCGTCCAAGGGGAAGTGACCGAGATCGTGACGACCTGGAATGATGGAATCCACGCCGAGGATCAGATCAGCAGAATCACGGATCCGGCCCAAATCGAGTCCGCGCTCGCGGCCTTGCGGTCCTTGAACTCGGGCCTGCGCAAGCCAGGAAGCAAGATCTCCTCGCCCCAGTTCATCACGCGCTACCTGCGGGGCGAGTCCGAAGTGCTCATCATCTTCGTCGGCAAGAACTGGATGGGTGGCCGCGAAGGCACCGCGGTTCCCACCAACATCCGTATTCGCAGGATCAGCGCCGAACAGCGCCATCAGTTTCTGTCTAGCATCGGAATCCAATAGCAGCCAATCTGGATCGACACACCTCGCCAAACGACCATGGCCGCTGAGTTTCCGATCCAATGACGCTTCAAATCATTCTTCTGATCGCCAACGCGCTCTTCCTCCTTTCCGAGGTTGCCTTGGCTCTCGTGAAGCATTCACAGCATGGAGCCGTCCAGCGCGAAGACCGTGGCTCCATGCTGTGGATGTGGCTCTGCGCCTGCGGGGGCATCGCTCTTGCCATCGCGGCACACTGGTTCACGCCCTTCCGTCTGCCGGGTCCGCAAATCTGGATCCAGCGCCTCGCCCTGATCGTGCTTGCGGGCGGCCTCATCCTGCGCTGGATGGCCATCCTGGCGTTGGGCCGCCATTTCACCGTGGATATCGCAATCCATCCGGATCACGTGGTTTTCCAAAGGGGCCCCTATCGCCTGGTCCGCCACCCTTCCTACACCGGCCTCCTCCTCGCCTTTCTTGGGCTCACCATCTTCCTGGCGAATTGGCTCAGCATCCTCGTTCTGATGGTCCCCTTCACCCTGGCTACCCTGAATCGCGTGGCGAAGGAAGAGAAAGCACTGCTCGCCTCGCTGGGCGAGAATTACGCGGAATACCGCGCCCGAACCAAGCGCTTCATCCCCGGCGTGTATTAGTCCGCAACCAATACCTAGGCCCGCGGGGACCATGGGCTGGGAAGATTGGTTTGATGTTGCAAGATCGATGCAAGAAGATCAAATCTGCCGTAGAACCCTAGAATTCAGGCGATTGGCAAACCATCAGTCAATGCGGTCAAACTTCATCGACGGGATAAGAAAAACGTGTCCCGCCACCCCTCGGCGTAATCGGTCATCGATGGCCCGGGTGTTCCCCGATGAGCTAGGTATGTTTTCCAGTCGAATTGCTCGCAACTGAAGCCAAAATGATCGGCCAGAAAGGCGATTGCAGCCCGGGACGGTCTGCCAACGATCGTGTATCCATTCCGAGTCATTGAGTCAGACCAAGCCATCTGCTCATCATCAACCGGATCCCGGAGCACCTGTATCTCGTAAGGGTTTTGATGGACGAGCCTTGGATCTCCTGTGGCTGTCACTGGTCCTTGCTGAATGCTGGGAGTTACTTCGGTATCGATGACGACAAACTTGGCCCCTGTGCGCTCGATCAAATCAAGAAGCTCTGCATGCCTTATCGTGTGGTAGTAGAACCCCAGGCACAGCACAACATCAAACTGCCTTCCCTGAATGAAATTGAAAACATCACCGCGTTCAAAGGAATACCGGCTCTCCTCAACGTTGTAGTACGCCAACGTCGCTCTTGCGTTTTCAACCAATTCCTCCCGAGGTTCTATCCCAAGGACATGAGACGCTCCCGCGCTCAACGCTGCGAACGACCACCTGCCATCGTGACTGGCGATATCGAGGACGCGCTTGCCGGAATAGAGTTCTTTGTTTTTCGCGACGATAGCCTCAAACCTGCAATTCAAACGCTCCGGATACGGACTTGTTTTGCTCGTAGTATAGAATCGATCGAATTGGTCGAAGAATCCCGTTTTGCACCTTGCTGGACTTTTTTTGAGCACAGACAAAATCGACATAAGTGTGATCACCTCAAGCCGGAAGCGGACAGATGGATTAGGCCGGAAAAGGATTCATGTGGAACACTACCCAGGCAATAAGTATCGGACTGGCTCCATTAAGAAAGTGTTAAAATCTGGCATTCAATGAATTATACTTCGTATAATTCATATCCCTTCCTAGATAACCAATATCCATTCGCGACTTGTCGTCTGCCCCCTGCCCGATGGTGCTTGTCCTCGTCTGCCTGCTCGAGCGTTTCGCGGTGGATCCAGCCGAGAGACTGGCCATCCTGGCTAAAAATACGAAACCGGAGTTTTTGGGCCTTGGAGCGTATCCCTAGGGGCTACCACAGAACTAGTGCATTCCGTGCCAATAGTGGTAGTGATCGCCTCCCCAGTAGTGGTATCTAGGGCCGTAGTAGTGACCCTCTGGCACGACAATGCAGCCAAGCGTGAGAACCAACCCAAGCAAGGCGATCAGGGACACAAACGAAGTGCTTCTCATGGTCCACATCCTTGGATGGCGAGATATCCATGCCATCCAGTCTCTTAGACCCTCGAGGCCATCTCCTGGTTGCCTTCACTCTCGTTCTGCCACGCTGGGCTGTTGTTCCGGATGTGCCCATCGATCGATGCCCGCGCGTCTGGCGTCATACCGGTGCGCCTTATGAGCTTCAGAAGCCGGACTATCTGATCTATCTCGTTCAACGCATCCCACCCACCTACGCTTCCGCATCCTCGCGGATGATGGACGGTCGCTAGGCTGGATCACTCACGAGACCAAGGAACAGGCTGAGGATACCGTTCTGATTATGTTCCCGCGGGGCGGGGCTCAATTGGAATTCAGGGAAGAGGATCAGTAGTACGACCTTCTTCGATTGACCTTTTTTACGCTGGAAAGTAAATCTGCCCTCGGGTCTGCACCCAGGTAGTCAAGCACTTCTCGCCTTTCTGCTACTAGGTTGCCCGATAACAATTCAAGGTCCTCAATTCGGTCCTGACCATCGGTGATCCGTCGAGCAATAACACCCAAAGGATTTGCACGGCAGAACTCGAGGGCCTCAACTTCACGAAGGCTCTTCATTCGACTCTCCTCGGCTGTTGGCAGGATCTTACACCACGGCATTCTGAATGTACGACACGTGTACGACGGCAACAAAAAGGCCCCGGAGTTTCGGGGCCTAAGTGTTGTTTTTCTGGTGGTTCCTCTCGGACTCGAACCGAGGACCCTCTGATTAAGAGTCAGATGCTCTAACCAACTGAGCTAAGGAACCAACTCGGAACTGCTAGTCTACCAAGCGGGGCGGAGGAATCAAGCCGAAAAACGGGCTTCACTGGGTCTCCACGGTTTCTACCCAGATGACCTCGCAGGCGCCGTCGCCTGTGTCGGTCCGGGAGAGCGAGCTCCTCCACTTCCATCGATCCTGTCCCTCGGCCTGGATGAGCTGGCCCTGGATATGGATCACCTGCCCGGCCCTGAGATCGAGCAACTGGTTCTTGATGTGCGCGTTGGCAGGGATCATGTGCATGTTCGCGCTGTGGGAGTTGATCTCCGCCTCGGGAATCGGGAGACGCGATGCGGACCAGTAGTACCAGCGATCGTCCTGCCAGATCTTCAACTGGTCCAGGACCGACGAATCGGACATCCGGCCCCAGCCCATGGCGAAATCCACTGGTGAAAGTTCGGAAGCCCGGTCGAAGTAGTAGCGTTCCTTCGCCAGGATCCTGCCATGGAGATCGAAGGAAGCCAGGGAAAGGATCGTGTGATCGCGGAAGGTCCATGGTTCCGTCACGGGCGGCGGTCCCTGGATCGGTTCTTCGGATACCAGGATTCCTGGCGCAGGATGCAGCGGTCGCGTCATCCACGAATGGATGCCCCACACGAGCGCGGCGATGATCAGCAGGACGAGCCAGGATCTGGATTTCAGCCAATCCCAGAGTTCATCCCGTTCGGGAAGGAGCATGGCGCTAGAGACTGGGCAGCTTCATGGCCGACCGGACCTCGTCCATGGTCTGCTGGGCCACGGCACGGGCACGGGCGCTGCCTTCCCTCAAGACATTCTCGAGCTCCTTGGGCTGGGCGAGGTTCGCCTCGATCTTCACGCGCAGGGGTTCGACGCGGGCGACGATGGCCTCCGCTACCTTCTTCTTGCAATCGAAGCAGCCGATGCCGGCGCGGCGGCACTCCACGTTCACCATCTCGCAGGTGCTCTTGTCGGAGAAGAGCTTGTGGAATTCGTAGGTATTGCAGATGTCCGGATTGCCTGGATCCGTGCGCCGCACGCGGGCGGGATCCGAGGACATCTGACGGGTGCACTTCTGCAGGATCACATCGGGGGTGTCGCGCAAGTAGATGCCATTGTCGTAGGTCTTCGACATCTTGCGTCCATCCAGGCCGGGCACGCGGGCCGCGTGGGTCAGCACGGCCTGGGGCTCGGGGAAGATCTCCGAGCTGTAGAGGAAGTGGAAACGCCGCGCGATCTCGCGGGTGAGTTCGAGGTGGAAGAGCTGGTCCTCGCCCACGGGCACCTTGTGCGCCTTGTAGATGAGGATGTCCGCGGCCTGCAGGATGGGATAGCCCAGGAAGCCGTACGAGCCGAGATCCGCTTCGGAGTTCTGCAGCTTTTCCTTGTAGGTCGGCACGCGCTCCACCCAGGAGAGCGGCGTGATCATGCTGAAGAGCAGATGCAATTCCGCGTGCTCCTTCACCTGGGACTGCACGAAGAGCGAGGACCGCTGCGGATCCAGGCCCGCCGCCAGAAAGGTGGCCGCCACCTCCATCACCGCAGGCTGGATGGAAGCCACATCGTCGAAGCGCGACGTCAGCGCGTGCCAGTCCACGATCATGTAGAAGGCCTGGTACTGCTCCTGGAGCTTCACGAAGTTCTCGATGGCCCCCACGAGATTGCCGAGGTGAAGGGAACCGGAAGGCTGGACGCCGGAAAGGACACGCTGCATGGAAACTCCATAGGCAAATGAACGAATGGGAATCGCCTGTGTCTCAGATCCCGAGGATGAGTCCGGCGATGAACAGCAACGCAGTGAAGACACCGTTGATCACGGGAGAGAGAGCCCAGCTCAGAATGCTGGAATGCCCGCCAGGCCCTGGAACGAACACGACCAGCAGGAGGAAGAAGAACATGTACCGCCGATATTTATCGAAGACTTGTGCCCAACGATGGGGCAGAAATCCCTGCAGGACACCAGCTCCATCCAAAGGGCCAATGGGCAACAGGTTGAAGATGGCCAGCATGATATTGATCAGGATCAACCGTCCACCCAGGCTGAGGAAGACAAGTCCGAAACCAGACCAGCCCAGGTTCATCAAGGCCTCCGGTCCGTTCAGGCTGGATATGAACAAATGAATGCGATCCTGGCCGCTGGCGGCCATGAAGCGCACAGAGAGGGCAGTCAGGAAAAGAAAAAGCAGGCTCAGTACCAGATTCGAAGCGGGGCCGGCAGCACTGACCAGCGAAATGCCGGTG
This sequence comes from Holophagaceae bacterium UBA1801, assembly GCA_002319925.1. Lineage (GTDB taxonomy): Bacteria > Acidobacteriota > Holophagae > Holophagales > Holophagaceae > UBA1801. The sequence goes on from DCFP01000176.1 coordinate 11,815, forward strand.
CGCATCCGGAATCGGCTCGTGAAACGGGTTGGCTGGATAGGCACAGGCTTGGCCCACCCGATAAAGGGCAGCCCTGTCGTCATTCCAAGCAAAGGAAACAAGAACGTCCCGATGGGATCCATGTGGGCGATGGGGTTCAGAGTCATGCGCCCCAGGCGTGCCGCGGTATCGTCCTCGAGCCAATATGCCGCCGTGGCGTGGGAAGCCTCGTGCACGCTGAGGCTGAACAGCAGCGCTACGTAGCTGATGAGGATCGTGGGGATGGAAATATGGTCGAACACCTAGGCTCCAGGTAGCTTCCAGAATAACCGATTGTCCTGGGATGCCTGGAACTCGGCTTCAGATCACGATCTTCTCCACGATCAGGTTCCCTTCCCGGAAGCGGGCCCAGCGCAGGGGCGTGCAGTCCACGCTCTGGAACTTGCCGGTGATGATCAGTTCAGCGAGGCCGATGCCCACGGCGGGGCTTTCCATGGCGCCGTGACCGCTGTAGCCCACCTGCAGCAGCAGGCCCGGGTGGTTCTCGTGCCAGCCGGCGATGGCGTTGTGGTCGGTGGTGACGGTGTCGTAGAGGCTTTGCC
>DCFP01000176.1:12658-20810 GCA_002319925.1 Holophagaceae bacterium UBA1801
AGAGGCTTCCCCAGCCGCTCTTCAGCTTGCAGACGGCGGTGCTGGGGATGCGCTCCTGCATGACCTGGTTCACTTCCTCCACGTAGTAGTCGGGCTCGAAGGTGGTGTCGAAGCTGTCCGGCGCATCATGCTTGGCTTTGCCGATCATGAGGTTGCCGCTCTCGTGCTTGAAGTAGATGCCCTGGTCGATGATGGTGAGTGGGATGTCCTTCCAGCGCGGGTCCTTGTCAGGGAAGTCGGTGATGAACATCATGCGCTTCTGGGCGATGATCGGCATGAGGTCCGTATCAGGCAGTCCGGAGCGCTTCATCAGCTCGTTGGTCCAGGGGCCGGAACAGAGGGCCACGATGCCCGCTTCCACGTCTTCCTCCACGCCATTGGCATCCTTCAGCCGAACGCCCGTGGCTCGCCCGGTGGCGTCAAAGCGGACCGACAGCACTTCGGTCTTGAGCTGGAGCACGGGCTTCTGCGCGAAGTCGTTGAGGGCCCGCTCGAAGTAGCCCACGGCGGCCTGGGAGGGGTCGAAGCTGCCGCAGTCCTTGCCAAGCACACCGCCCACGATGGGCTCGAAGCCCAGGTACTCGCAGACATCGGGATCCATGTGATCAACCCCGCACTTCATGCCAGGGATGCGCGCCTCGATCTGTTCGGGGTTCAACAGTTCGAAGTTCACCCCGTTGGCGGCCCAGATCTCGGCAGCCTGGGGGATCTTCTCCCAGGACTTGGCGTAGTAGGTGAAGAGGTAGCCGCACTGCTGGAACCCGATGGCCACGCCCGTGTCGTTCTGGAAGTTCTTGAGGATCCCGATGGCCTTCGTGCAGAGCTGCTGGTTGATGGGAGTGGTCCAGAGGTTCCGGAAGCCTCCCGCGGAGAAAGCCGTGGGCCCCGTGGCCACGGAATCGCCCCGGTCCACCACCAGGATGGAGCCCGTGAACCCCTGCTTGCGCAGGTTGAAGACCAGCGACCCTCCGCCAATGCCTGCGCCCACCACGACCAGATCGAACGTCCTCAAGATGCCCTCCATGCCGAACCCTACAAGTCTGAGTGTTTTAGGTCCCCGCCGTCAGTGACTGACCGCACCGGCCCACAAATCTAAATACTTGCTGAAGCGCCGCCGATAGGAACCCAGTATTTCCATGAAGCCCGATGCCGCAAAGGAGTTCCGATGTATCTCAAGCCCAATCACCCAGCGATGGCCCATGCCGGCAAGACGATCATCGGTTTCAACTGGATCGGCGGCAAAGAGCTGGAAGGCGACCTCCCCTCCTTTGATTCCAAATCCCCGGTGGATAGCCGCGACACAGTCGGCATTTTCCCCGAGTGCGGAGAGCGGGACCTGGAAAAAGCCGCCAAGGCCGCAGCCGACGCCTTCAAGACCTGGAAGGAAGTCCCCGCTCCCGTGCGGGGCGCCCATATCGGCCGCATCTGCAAGACCCTGGAGAAGAACAAGGAAAAGCTCGCCATGATCATCACCCGGGAGACGGGCAAGCCCCCCCGGGAAGCCCTGGGCGAAGTGCAGGAGGCCATCGATCTCTGCGAGTTCTACCAGAGCGAAGGGCGGCGCCTCCACGGCCAGACCATTCCCTCCGAACTGCCCAGCCGGGTGCTGCACACCTACCGGCGGCCCGTGGGTGTCTGCGGCGTGGTGACCCCGAGCGTATTCCCGCTCGTGGTGCCCATCCTGAACATCCTGCCCGCGATCCTCTGCGGGAATACGGTGGTCTGGAAGCCGTCTTCCCATACACCCTGCGTGGCTTATCTCATCGGCCGGGCCATGATGGACGCAGGTCTGCCCCACGGTGTCGTGAACATCGTGAACGGCAAGGGCCATAGTGCCTTCGGGAAGCACCTGCTGGCGGGCATCGACAAACAACTCTTCCAGATGTTCAGTTTCACGGGTTCCACGGCGGTGGGCCGCCACTTCGGTGAGCGATGCGGCAAGAACCTCATCACGCCCCACCTGGAACTGGGCGCGAAGAATCCCGTGGTCATCATGCCGGACGCCGACCTGGATCAAGCCCTGGCGGGAGCGCTCTTCGGTGCCTTCGCCACGGCGGGCCAGCGCTGCACCTCCGTCGCCAACCTCATCGTCCACCGCGAGGTCATGGGCATCTTCAAGGAGAAACTGCTGGCCGCGATCGAGAAGCTGCCCATCGGCAACCCCGTCACGCATCCCGAGGTTTTCTACGGACCCATGATCAGCTCCCGCGCAACTCACGCCTTCGAGGAACACTGGGAAACCGGCAGACAGGATGGCGCAACCCTTCTCACGGGCGGCGCCCGCTGGACGGCGGACAACAGGGACATGCGCGTGCTGGGCGAGATCGCCAAGGGCGCCTACATGCAGCCCTGCGTGTGGGACAGCGTGACTCCAGGGATGGAGATCTTCCAGCACGAGATCCTCGGCCCCACGGTGAACCTGTGCTCGGTGGAATCCTTCGAACAGGCGCTGGAATACGCCAACGGCACGCCCTACGGGCTTTGCAGCGCCATCTACACCCAGAATCGGCACTGGATCGAGCAGTTCACGCGCGAGATCCACGCGGGACTGACGAGCATCAACAATTCCACCGTGGGCTCCGAGGTGCACGTGCCCTTCGGTGGCCTAGGCTGGAGTGGCAACGGTACCCGCGAAGGCGGCGCCTGGGCCTTGGATGTCTTCACTCACTGGCAGGCCGTCAACGACGACACCAGCGCCCGGCTGCAGCTGGCCCAGATCGAGACCGACTACAGCAAGCGCGCCGACTACGAATCCACCAAGTGGGATACGTTGTAGCGGAGGGGCCTGTTTCAGGGTCGATTCAAAAGATTCACCACCAAGTTTACGAAGAGAAAAAACACCAAGGCCACCAAGAATTGCTGTGATTTCCGGCTTTTCTTGGTGGCCTTGGTGGATCCTGGTGCCCTTGGTGGGAGCGCTTTTTATCTTGTCTATGGTCAATCGGTGCTACTGGACTCGCAGCAGAGCCGAGCCCCAACCCATGCCCGCGCCGAAGGCGGCCATCACGGCATGGCCAGGATTCATGCGGCCTTCTGCCTGGGCCTCCGTGGCTGCGATGAACAGCGAGGCGGCGGAGGTGTTGCCATAGCGGGGAAGGTTGAGGAAGACGCGGTCTTCGGGAATGCCGAGGGCCTGCCCCACCTGCTTGAGGAGGTTGACATTGGCCTGGTGGAAGAGCCACAGGTTCACGTCCGTGGCCGCCAGTTTGTTGCGCTCCAGCAGTTCCGTCAGGCTCTGGCGCAGTTTGCGATTGGCCTGGAGGATCACCGTGCGCCCGTTCATGTTCAGGGTGCTGCCGAATTCCATGCTCAGATCGTCCACAAAGGTGCCATCGGACTGCATCTTGATGTCCAGCACCGTGACCGGACCCTCGCCCGGGGCCACCACGCAGGCTCCCGCGCCATCGCCGAAGAGGATCGCGGATTCCTTGACCCGCGGTTCCCGGGCCATGACCTGGCTCATGCGCTCCGCGCCCACCACGAGAATGGGGCCGTAGCGTTCGCACAATTCAACCGCCGTGGCCAGGGCGAAGAAGCCGCCCACGCTGGCCAGGTGGATATCGAAGGCGGGTATGCCCACCACGCCGAGGCGCTGCTGCAGCGAGGCGCTGACGCCGGGGAACTGGCGGTGGGGCGTGCCTGTGCCCACGATGATGCCGCCCAGGGCGCCGGCCTCCATGCCGATGCGCTCCAAACAGGCCCGCGCAGCCTTCTCGGCCATGTCCACCACGGTCTCTTCCGGAGCTGCGACACGGCGCGTCTCGATGCCGCAGGCCTGGAGGATCCACGCGGGTTCCACCCCGAACTCGGCCGCCAGCGCCGCATTGTCCAATACCTGCTCAGGCAGGTAGGCGCCGAAACCCTTGATGGCCGCCATGACTATTTCCGGGCCTGGAAATAGGCCACGATCTTGTCCACGGTCTCGAACCGGCTGGGCATCAGCTCGGAATCGGGCACCTTCACGCCCAGGATCTCTTCCAGATTGGTCATGAGATCCATGAGTCCGAAGGAATCAATGACGCCACCCGTAAAGAGGGAAGCGGAATCATCCGCAGGCAGCGGGGCCTGGGCCATGTCCTGGATGGCTTTGCGAACAGCGGCGCGAATATCCATTGCGAAAACTCCTCATGAGGGCCAACCGGGGATCCTAACATGGAAATTACGGGGGCCGCACCCATCGAGACGGCGGCCCTCTATGGCAAAATTGCATGATAGATGCACGTGTGGGCGGAGAACCGGCCGCGCGCGGTTTGTGTCCTCCCGGAGTTCCGCATGTTGTTCAGTGAGCCATCGTTTCTCTTCTTTTTCCTGCCTCTGACGCTCCTGGTCTATTTCGTCCTCCCGCAGCCTGGCGGCAAGTCCTGGCTCCGGAATGTGTGGCTCGTACTGGCGAGCCTCATGTTCTTCCTGTGGCGGGAAAAGGTCGGACTGCTCCTGGCGCCGATCCTCATCAACTATGGCCTGGGCGTGCTGGTCGGCAAGACCCGCACGAAGTCGTTCAAGAAGTGGACCGTGGGCTTTGCCGTGACCCTCAACCTGGCCATCCTCGTCTATTTCAAGTACGCCAACTTCTTCATGGACAACGCCAGCGGGCTCTCCCAGTTCGTCCATGGCCCAGCGTTCACCCTGAAACTGATCAGTCTGCCACTGGGGATCTCATTCCTCACCTTCCATGGTCTGTCCTACGTGATCGACATCTACCGCGGTGATGCGCCCACCGATGGAGGGTTCCTTGGGACCATGCTCTACCTGAGCTTCTTCCCCAAGCTGATCGCAGGCCCCATCGTGCGGTACCAGGATTTCGTCAGCCAACTGAAGAGCCGCACGGTGACACGTGAAGATCTCGCCATCGGAGCCCAGCGCATCATCGTGGGACTCGCCAAGAAGACGATCCTGGCGGGCACCTTTGCCCTGACCGTGGACCAGATCTTCATGCTGCCCCTCAACCAGCTCACCACGGGCATCGCGTGGCTCGGCGCGATCTGTTACACCCTGCAGCTCTACCTGGACTTCTCAGGCTACTCGGACATCGCCATCGGTCTGGCGCGCATGTTCGGCTTCCGCATCATGGAGAATTTCAACTACCCCTACATTTCCAAGAACATCACCGAATTCTGGCGCCGCTGGCACATCTCCCTCAGCACATGGTTCCGGGACTACCTGTTCTTCCCTCTGGGAGCCAACAAGCGCGGCGCCACGCGGGGCTACCTCAACCTGCTCATCGTGTTCACCCTTTGCGGCTTCTGGCACGGCGCCAATTGGACCTTCCTCCTGTGGGGCCTCTGGCAGGGGGTCTTCCTGGTGCTGGAGCGCGTGAGCCTGGGACGGCGGATGTCGAAGTGGTGGACGCCGCTTCAGCATGGCTATGCCCTGCTGGTGATGATCGTGGGCTGGGTGCTCTTCCGTTCCATTTCCGTGACGTTCTGCCTCCAATACTTGAAGGCCATGGCGGGATTCGCGGAGGGCGCAGGTGTGGAATACCACTTCGCCATGTTCCTGGACACGCGGCTGGAGCTTGCCCTCATCATCGGCGTTGCAGCTTCCACACCGATCCTTCCCAAGATCAAGACATGGATTTCCACCTTGCCGGACAAGCGGCCCAATGGCGGCGAAGCCCTGCGGCGTTGCCTCGCGGTGGGCAGCCTCGCGGCCCTTTGCGCGCTGTTCCTCGTATCCTCCATGTTCATCGCGGCGGGGACCTACAACCCCTTCCTCTATTTCAAGTTCTAGGAGGAAGCCGTGGATACCCGCACCCCTGCCCGCTTCGACCGAATCCTGCAAGTCTTCGTCGTGACAGTATTCCTGGGACTGATTTCCCTGCCGATCCTGGGAATGGTGTTCCATCTCAACGCCGGAGCCCTCAACGAGAAGCGGCGCCTGGCGCCACCGCCGAAGCTCGAAGAGGTTGTCACCTCCGTCAGCAAATTCATCGCGGACCTGCGTTCCTACCTTGCGGACAATTTCGGATTCCGCAGCGAGCTCGTGCGATGGAACGCGCGTCTCAGCGCCCGAAGCCTCGCGGTTTCCCCTTCTCCCATGGTCGTGATGGGGAAGGATGGATGGCTCTACTACGCCGGCGAACACATCATCGAAGACTACCGCTGCCTTAAGCCCTTCACGGACGCGGAGCTGCAGGCGTGGACCTCGGTGCTGGAGCGGCGCCAGCAATGGCTGCAGAAGCGGGGCATCCGCTACCTCTTCGTGGTGGGTCCCAACGAGCACACGATCTACCCCGAATACCTGCCTTCGTACATCACCCGCGTCCGGGACACTTCGCGCCTGGATCAGCTTCTGGACTATCTCAAGGCTCATTCCACCGTGCCCACCGTGGACCTGCGTCCCGCCCTCCTGGCCGGCAAGGCGAAGGAGAGGGTCTACCAGAAGACGGACACCCACTGGAACGCGCGGGGCGCCTTCATCGCCTACCAGGAGATGTTCAAGCCCATCCATGAGTGGTTCCCCATGATCCAGGCCACGCCGCGGGACCGCTTCCAGGACACCGTCACGACGGAAGCCGGCGGTGATCTCGCGAACATGATGGGCATGACGGATGTCTACCAGGAGGAAGTGCTGGGCCTGCGTCCCCTGGACCCGCGGCAGGCAAGGTTCACGGAATGGCCGCCGGAAAAGAGGAACGCACTGCCCAGCCAGCCTTACATGGTCCAGGAATCGGAAATCCCTGGATCGAAGCTCCCTCGTCTGGTCCTGTTCCACGATTCCTTCGGGAACGCCCTGAAGCCTTTCGTGGCCGAACACTTCTCCCGCGCGGTCTACGCATTCAATGCCATGATCTTCGACAAATCCATCCTGGATCAGGAGAAGCCGGACCTGGTGATCCAAGAGATCACCGAACGCTATTTGTGGGGCGAATATGCCAACATCTACGCCAACCAGCTGCCCTAGAACGCGCTCACAAAACTGATCCGACGACCATCCTCCACGATGCAGCCCACTCCTAATCCAGCGATCACCATCATCATTCCCAACTGGAATGGGAAGGATCTGCTGAAGGAATGCCTCCAGTCGCTGCGGGAGCAGACCTTCACGGACTTCGCGGTACTGGTGGTGGACAATGCCTCGTCGGATGGTTCCGTGGAGATGCTGCGTGAATCCTTTCCTGAAGTGATCATCGCGGAGATGCCCAGGAACCTGGGCTTCGGCCGGGCCATCAACCAGGGAATCCGCCGGACCACATCACCATTCGTCCTGCTCCTGAACAACGACATCGCCGTGGACCCGCACTGCCTCGAATCCATCCACGGCCGCATGCAGGTAGCATCGGATGCCTGCGCCGGCATCCAGTGCCGGATGATGAATTTCTACGACCGCACGCTGATCGATTCCCTGGGCATTCAGATCCAGAAACGGGAACGCTTCCATGGCTTCTACGATTTCGGCAGCCGTTTGAAATATGGCGAAGGCTTCGCCAAGCCCGGCCACATTCTCGGCCCCTGTGCGGGCGCGGCCTTGTATCGCAAGAGCTTCTTCGATGCCGTGGGCCTGTTCGACGAGCGCTTCTTCGCAGGCTTCGAGGACGTGGATCTCGCGCTCCGGGGCCTAAGGCAGGGCTGGCACTTCAAGTACGACCCAAACGCCGTGGTCTACCATCACCGGTCCCTGACCCTGAGCAAGCTCTCCTTTGTGCGGCGCACCGAGCTGGACAAGAATTCCTTCTACGTCGCCATCAAGAACCTGCCCCTGTCCTTCTGGCCCGCACTGGCGCTGAGGTTCCTCTACCTGCTGCAGTCGGATTTCTTCAACGTCATCTCCCTGATCCGCAAGAAGCGCCTGGCGGCCACGCTGAAGATGTACGGCTCCGTCTGCTTCCATTTCATTCCTCTTTGTCTCGAGCGCAGGCATCAGAGCATCACGGCCGCTGAGCTGAAGGCCATCTTCAAGGCCTCCGAGCAGCTTGGCATTTGGTAAGGCGCTACGCCGAAACAACTCTGTCGGCCAAGTGATCCGCCGGCAGAATGAAACGGCTCCGCAGGTGCGGAGCCGTCGATCGAATTCCTGCTGCTGCGAAGCTGCTACTTTGCGATGCGGCCGATGTACCAGGCGACCGTCTTCGCCAGTCCTTCCTGGAAGGTGACCTCGTGCTTCCAGCCCAGGTCCTTGCGGATCTTGGCGGCGTCGATGGCGTAGCGGCGGT
>DCFP01000176.1:21054-35966 GCA_002319925.1 Holophagaceae bacterium UBA1801
TAGCGGCGGTCGTGGCCGGGGCGGTCCTTGACAAAGGTCTTCAGGGCCTTGCTCGTGCCGAGGGGACGGCCCAGGGCCTTGTCCACTTCATCGCACAGGGTGTCCACCAACTCGATGTTCTTCCACTCGTTGTCGCCGCCGATGTTGTAGGTCTCGCCGCAGACGCCCTTCAGCAGCACGGTCTCGATGCCCGCGCAGTGGTCCTCCACGTAGAGCCAGTCGCGAACCTGGCAGCCGTCGCCGTAGATGGGAATGGGCTGTCCCGAGACCATCTTCGAGATGGCGAGGGGGATCAGCTTCTCGGGGTGCTGGCGCGGTCCATAGTTGTTCGAGCAGTTGGTGGTGAGCACCGGCATGCCGTAGGTGTGGTAGTAGGCGCGCACCAGGTGGTCGCTGCTGGCCTTGGAAGCGCTGTAGGGGCTGTTGGGCGCGTAGGGCGTGTCCTCCCGGAACTTCCCAGTATCACCCAGGGCGCCGTAGACTTCGTCCGTGCTGACATGAAGGAAGCGGCAGTCCTTGTCGCCAGCCCAGACCTGCCGCGCGCCTTCGAGCATGGTGAAGGTCCCCACCACGTTGGTCTGGATGAAGGCGGCGGGTCCCTTGATGCTGTTGTCCACGTGGCTCTCAGCCGCGAAATGAACGATCCTGCGGACCTTGTGGCGCTCCAGCAGGTGCGAGACCAGCTCGAGATTCTGGATATCGCCCTTCACCAGCTCCACCTGGGAAAGCCCCTCGATCTGCTTGGGATCCGCAGCGTAGGTGAGCTTGTCGAGCACCACGATGCGATCTGCTGGGTACTTCCGCGCCCAGCGGTGGACGAAATTGGAGCCGATGAAACCGGCTCCGCCGGTGATGAGAATGGTTTCGGTCATGGCACTGATCTCCACAGCTAGCGCGTTTTCACTTGTTCCATGATCAGGGTTCCTTCACCACTTCCGCTAGGGCTTGCCGCCAGTCGTTCATCACATCCGCCCCGAGGCTGCGCCGGTGTTCCACGCTGAGAACGGAATAGGCGGGCCGAGGCGCAGGCCGCGGGAAGTCCGCGGTGGTGCAGGGCTTCAGATCCACGTTCAGGCCATGGAGCCGGAAGATCTCTGCGGCGAAGCCGTGCCAGGTCGTCTCTCCCGAACAGGTGGCGTGGACTACGCCACGATACCCAGCTACCACCGCCTTCTGGATCTGCCGGGCAAGATCGCGGCAGGTGGTAGGCGTGCCGCGCTGATCGTCCACGACCTTGAGCGGATTGCCCTGGGATGCCAGCTTCAGCATGGTGTTGTAGAAGTTGTTTCCCGAGGCGTCATAGAGCCAGGCGGTGCGAAGGATGAGATACTCCCGAGCCTTGCGCGCCTCCTGTTCGCCGCGGAGCTTGGATTTCCCGTAGATGGACATGGGGTTCACGGGATCGGTCTCGAGGTAGGGCCGGGTGCCTTTGCCATCGAACACATAGTCCGTGGATATCTGCACCAGGAGAGCCATCTGCTCGGAGCAGGCCTCGGCGAGCCAGCCAACCGCTTCGCCATTGATGCAGGTGGCGAGTTCCACTTCCGTCTCGCAGCGATCCACCTGCGTGAAGGCACCGGCATTGACCACCACGTCCGGGCGGGTTTCCTTCACCACGGACTGGATCGCTTCGGGCTTCGATAGATCCAGGACGGATTCCGGCGGCAGGAGGACTTCGTCCCCCTGCCAGAAGCGCTGGATGGCATGGGCCAGCTGGCCCGAACCACCGGTAACGAGGATCTTCATGAGAGGTGCGCCCTGCGGGCCAACTCGTCCACCACGAAGGGATTCTTGGGATCATCCTCGTGTCGGATCTCGTCCACGGGCGATTTCTTGCCTTCACCCGCGTAGAGCTGGTTCGGCGCATTGAAGACCCAGCCAGCTTCCGCACTCACGCAGCGGTAGCAGTGAACCACGCCCTTGGGGACGACGATGGAGCCAGGGTTGTTGACGCCCATGAAGAGTTCCATGCGATTGCCGAAAGTGGGACTGTCCTTCCGGTTGTCCCAGAGGGTCACCTTGAAATCGCCGGGACCGACCCAGGCGAAGAGGTCCGCCTGGTCCACATGCTCGTGGGGTCCTCGCAGTACACCGGGAAGCGTCACGGAAATGTAGGCCATGACCGGATGGAACTCGGAACCGAGTTCGTCGTGGCGGAACAGCTCGGCCAGCCAGCCGCGCTCGTCCACGAACTTGCGGAACGCCGTGACTTTCACTCCCTCGATGGGGCCTTTCTGGAACGCCATGCTCAGACCTTTCGTGCGATTTCGGGGAAGGGAGACTCTTCGCGGGAGGCAAGTTCATTGGCGTGGGCGAGGCTGGGGAAGGTGCCCGCATCGGACCACCAGCCGTGGAACATGCCGAAGGTGAGCTGTTCCCTCTGGATGTAGACGTTGTTCACGTCCGTGATTTCCATTTCGCCACGGCCCGAAGGCTTCTGCTGGCGGATGATGTCGAAGACCTGGCCGTCATAGAAATAGATGCCCGTCACAGCCAGATTGGACTTGGGCGCCTTGGGCTTCTCTTCAATGCCCGCGACCTTGTCCCCCTGCACATCGGCGACGCCAAAGCGCTGCGGATCGGCGACGGGCTTGAGAAGCACCCGGGCTCCCTGGCCCTGGCGCAGGAAGGTGGCTGTCTCCTCCTTCAGGTTGTCCTGGAAGATGTTGTCGCCCAGGATCACGCAAAGGGGCGCACCGCCGGCGAAATTCTCGGCCAGAGCCAGGGCCTGGGCGATGCCGCCGGCCTCGTCCTGGACCTTGTAGCTGAAGCGGCAGCCGAAGTCCTTGCCGGAGCCCATGCAGCCCACCATGTCACCCATGTGCTCAGTGCCGGTGACGATGAGGATCTCTTCCGCACCAGCCTCCTTGAGCTTCCAGAGTGGGTGCCAGATCATGGGAGCCATGCCCACGGGCAGGAGATGCTTGTTGGTAACCTTGGTCAAGGGAAACAGCCGCGATCCCGTTCCGCCAGCCAGCACGACACCCTTAATATTCATAAGAAGGCTCCATGGAAGACCGTTCAGGATATCAGGTCGGCTCCGGCCAGGCATCCGCCGGGGATTCTCCCCGGGAGGTTGTGATTCTCGTGCACTACGGCGATCCCGGAGTCACCCTGGACTGCCTCAAGTCCATTGCAGCCCAGGAGGGACAGACCTATTCCGTTGTGATCGTGGATCATGGACCGGGCGACCCGCTGGCAAAGGTGCTGGCTGATTCGGGACTGACCTTGTCCATTCGCGTGCTCCGGCAGGAGAACCTGGGCTTCGGACCCGGATGCAACCTGGGCGCTTCCACGGCCTTCGGCGAAGGCGCCGACTGGGTCTGGTTCCTGAATCCCGATGCCCGGCTGGAATCGCCTGTGCTCAGCCGACTGCTGGACTATGCCCGCCAGGCTCCCGAGGTGGGTCTGTGGGGCACCCAGCAGCGGGACGGGAACCGGCTGGTGGGATCCGATACCCTTCCGAGGTGGTTCCCTACGCCGCGGTGTGCAGCCCCGTCGCGGCCCATGCTCCCTGCGGCCTGCAAGCAGCTCGAAGCGCGGGAAACCCTCAGCGGCGCCTCCATCCTCGTGTCCCGGGCGGCATGGGAGCGCATCGGCCCCATGCCCGATTGGTGCTTCCTCTACTGGGAGGACACAGCCTGGTGCCTGAAGGCGCACGAAACCGGAATACCCCTGGTCATGACCGATCTGGAAATCACCCATCGCAGGAACACGACCACCGGCCGTCATTCGGCCTTGAACACCTACTACGGCGTGCGGAACGGATTACTGCTGCACCGCGATCAATGGCCGGAAAACCAGGCGCAGCGGACCCGCCAGGCCTTTCATCTCCTCCAGAAACGCTTTTTCCAGGGGCATTGGGGCATGCTCGGTCCCACCCTCCGCGGTATCCGGGATGCGCGGAAAGGCATCCGGTTCAGGGTTCTCTGAGGTGATCTCCAGCTCTCCCGGGAACCAGATGAACGGTGGATTCCCATCGGATCCGGACCCGCAAATCATGCATCATGGAATGGAAACGCAAAGACAACGAGTTGCGATTCGTCCTCAGGGAGCCGCCTGTTCATGAAAGTACTGGTCATCGGACCTCTCTACTACAACTTCCCGGACAGTGTCGCCTGGGCCCTGAACCAGCTGGGCCATGAGGTCACGCAGTACAACTACCGTGGCTTCCCGGGCGGCCAGCCCAGGTGGATCCGGAAGCTGCACAAAATCGGGTTCCGCAAGTTCGAACGGGACTTCATCGCACACTGGGAGGCCGGGCTCCTGGCGTTGTTCAAGGATTTCCGCCCGGACCGTTGCCTGATCCTGAATGGTGACTGGATGCGGCCCGGGACCCTGGACCAGATCCGCGCAGCGGGTTGCCACATCACCCTCTGGATGATCGACAGCGTCCTCCGCATGCCGCGCATCGAACCCAAGCTGACCCACTGCGATGAGGCCTTTTCCTTCGATCACCGGGATGATGCCTACGTGCGGCAGAAATTCGGGATCGCCTGCGAGTACTGCCCCGTGGGCTATGATCCGCGGACCTACACGCCCGCGGAAGGGGTGGCGCAGGATCTCGATGTCACCTTCGTGGGCGTGGCAGTCCCTCATCGGTTGGCGCTCCTGCAGAAGCTGGCGGTCTTCGCCAAGGAGCGCGGCATCAAGCTCGCTGCCTTCGGCCATTACTGGGACGAGCGCTACCCCTGGAAGCAGAAACGGTTCGCCCGGAGGCACGATCCGCTGCAGGACTTCATCCACAATCACTACCTGGCGCCCCACGACGCAGCGAGCATGTACCGGCGTTCCAAGATCTGCCTGAACATCCACATCCCCGACCACGAGGGCGTCAACCCCCGCACCTTCGAGATCCTGGGTGCAGGGGCCTTCCAGCTCACGGACAGGAAGCCCAAGCTGGGCGAGCTGCTGCGCGATGGGACGGATCTCGTCATCTACGACGATTTCGCGGACCTGTGCGCCAAGATCGAGCACTTCCTCCACGCGGATTCGGAGCGCCAGACCATCGCCCGCGAAGGGCACCGGCACGTGGCCGGGAAATACTCCATCCTCCAGAGCGTCAGTCGCGTGATGGGAGAGGCCGTCATCGAGAATCCAACCGGGAGCCGGAACCCATGACCAAGCCCCTATCACCGGGTCTCACCATCGTCTGCGTCTCCTACAAGCGCTACAAAGAGATCCATACCTTGATCAACTCGTTCCTCTGCCAGTCCTACGAAGGCTGGCGGCTGGACATCATCCACGACGGGCCGGACGCGGTGATGGAAGAGCTGGTGAACGCTTACGCCGCCAAGGATCCACGCATCCATTTCGAGGCCACGAAGGAGCGCCACAACGACTGGGGCCACACGCTCCGCGAGATGGGCCTGCGCGACTGCGGAACCGAATGGATCCTCTTCACCAACGACGACAACTACTACGCGCCGCGCTTCCTGCAGTACATGTTCGAAGCCATCCAGAAGGACAACCTGGACCTGGTGCTGTGCAACATGGTCCACAGCCACCCGAACCCCGGGAAGTACAAGCAGGACGACTACCACCTGTTCGACTCCTTTCCCCGGAAGAACTACGTGGACATCGGCAACTTCATCATCCGCACCGCCATCGCCCAGAGGGTGGGCTTCGCCGACCATTCCTACGCCGCGGACGGCGAGTTCATCGACCGCGTCATGGCCCAGCACAACGTGGAATGTTTCTTCGGACCCTGGCACAGGCGCTGGAAGTACCGCACCTGGCGGAAGGATCCCGACAAGGCTGACCTACGCGTGGGGAAAGAAGCACGCGTGTTGTACGTCCACAACTAGTTAGAGCTCCTCTTTGCATTCGGTGATTTAATGATAAAAATCATTGATGTACCAGACATACAAAAACCAATCGAGACACAATGTCTATTCAGATATATGAGTTTAGCTAAATTTATGGATCTTCTTACGACGAGAAAGCTATTCTTCCCATGCATCACCCGCCTTCGAGCACAAGACAGAAATGAGGGAACTCACAATCCACCAATGCAATGGACGCAAGATATCCAAGAATCACACACTGGTGTCCAACAAATAAAAGATAAACTTGGTCAAGATACTTGGTCCCAGCTTGGTTCACCAACTAATCTATTTGCTCTTGTCAACGCGATCACTGAAGCTCAACTTGGATCCTTTTTTGCCAGCTGCTGGCACAATTCTGATGACGAGTCAATTTTAATGTGGAGCCGTTATGCTCCCGGACTTGAAAGTATTGCAATACAAACAACAGTAAAGGATCTATTGGACAGTCTCACACTCCAGCATCCTATTCGCATCGGTTCAGTTCGATATGATCCATCTTCAATGACATCATCTGGTTCTTGCGAGCATTGCTTCTACAAAGATTCTATTTTCCTTGGCGAGAACGAGTGCAGGCTACTCGCTTTCAGTAATGATCCTCAGCACATCTGGCGCGGCCTTCCTGTTCCTGTTGATATCAATAAAATGCTAAAAATGGTTTACGTATCACCTGATTCGGAGGATTGGTTCCTAAATCTGGTCGGCTCTATTTTATTCCAGGCTGGTCTACGCATTAGTCCCCATAGAACCATTTTAAAAAGTAATTCATAGAGGCGATTCCTATCTTCGCCCTAACCCGTCGTTCAACTCGGACCCAGCCTGCACGGGTGGCTCGCATGTCTCTTCTTCGTGAATCCTCGTCTTCGTTCAACGTCCGGCTGCAGGCTGGGCCGGCTAACTGCTTTCGTTAGGCCGCATCCCGAAGAGCATCCTCCATGATCGAAAACTACCTCCAAACAATTGGTGTCGCGGTGATCACGAACGGTGCTGTCCTAGCGCTGTTTGTTTGGGTGTTTAAAGTAATCTTCGAGAATTCGCTTGATCGGCGAGCCAAGCTTTATGAGCTAGAACTCGAATTACAAAATAAGAAGTCTTTCCATCGGTTTAGTCGAGTTTTCGATGAACAAGCTGCTGTACTCAGAGAGCTTTATACTCAGCTTGTCGAACTGAATGATAAGGCTGCTGCACTCGCTTTCACCTATCAACTTTATGAAGAATACCCGGAATTGCTAGAGGATTTTCGCATGCCATCTTCTGGCGATCCCGCAGATTGGCAAAAATATTTCGAAAGAATGCAGTCCGATCGACACGAGGACATCACGGCTGATTCGCTCACACAAGCGGCCTATAGAGCCTTGAAAGATTTCCGCCCAAAACGCATATACATTTCTCAGGCTATGGCAAATGAAGTAGAAAGGCTCATCAATCTCTTTATTTTTGTGGGGACAAAGTTCAAGGGCGTTAATTTTCGAGATCCACAAACCCTTGAACAGGTCCTCGCAACAGAGGTTATCGATGCCTGGAAACGCGCTCTTCAAGCAAGTCAAGCCCTCTTCCCAGAACTCGAAGAATTGTTTAGGCAGCACCTTGGACAACGCGACAATGCGGCCTAATCAATTGTTCAGCCCGGACGTTACCTCTCTGAACCACCATCTCCCACAATTATTTGGGAATTCTCGTCTCCCATCACCGCGCCGCTTCGTCAGCACCGGTTAACTCCTCTCGCTAGGTTTCGCACATGAGCATCAAATTTGGTCACGTAAACATCATTGCTACAGATTGGGAGCGTCTGTCCCTCTTTTACCAGCAGGTATTCGATTGCATTCCCGTACCTCCGAAACGCAATCAATCCGGGACATGGCTGGATGCAGGAACTGGTCTTTCCAATGCCCACTTGCAGGGTGAGCACCTTCGTTTGCCGGGGTCCGACAACGATGGGCCGACCCTGGAAATTTACTCTTACGACCAAACACTTGAGAAACCCCTCCCCGTTGCGAATCGACTCGGGATTGGGCATTTGGCCTTTCAGGTTCCAGACGTATCTGCCCATCTCGAGCGCGTTCTCGCGCACGGAGGCAAGGCCTGCGGTTCCGTCACATCCAACCTGGTGCCTGGAAAAGGCACCATCACATTCGTTTATGCCGCCGATCCGGAAGGCAATCTCATCGAACTACAGTCGTGGTCCGCACCGCCAGCTTGATCCATCGTTCAATCCTAACGTTGCCTCCGTAAGTCATTTCCTCCACGATCCTTTTGGAATCACCGTCTCTCCTCGTCAGGCCATCCGGATATCCGATGACGACTCTCCCAGTGTCAAAGCAGATTCTTGGTTTAGTGATGTGGCTCGGAGTCACCTTTGCAGCGGCTTTCATCGGTGCTGTGGCATCAGTCAAAGCCGGGAATTTCTACCAGGGCCTGGTTCGCCCTTCGTGGGCACCACCCGCATTTCTCTTTGCACCCGTCTGGACCTTGCTTTATTTGCTTATGGGTAGTGCCGCTTGGATCATCTGGCGTGATTTCGGGTTTCAGAGTGCGGGCATTGCGCTTTGGCTTTTCATCGTTCAGTTGGCCCTGAATGCTCTTTGGACCTGGATCTTCTTTCTTTGGCACCAGGGCGCTCTTGCCTTTTTAGAGATCATCATTTTGTGGTCGTTCATACTTGCAACCGTTGTCTCATTTTGGCGCCTTCGACCCATTGCCGGTGCTTTGCTGCTTCCCTATTTAGGCTGGGTCACCTTTGCGGCTTTTCTCACTTATGCCGTATGGAAACGCAATCCCAATCTGCTGGCCTAATGCCTCGCTCAACCCGGACTTTGCCTCTGTGAGCCGATTCTCCAGCGGTCGTTCTGGAACTTTCGTCTCCTCCCAACGCAGCGCTTCGGCAACGCCACCAAACTCCCCTCGTTAGACCGCTTCGGCAGCGCCGGTCAATGTTCTCTCATCCGTGTCACCAGTAGCAGCCGCCCTCGACGCGACTTGCGGCTTCGGGGGTTTCCTCCGCCAGGGGTCTGATCCAGTGCTCGTTGTAGATATGGTCGAAGTAGGGAGGGCGGTCATCCCAGCGGCGCCCCTTGATCCCGAAGAGGATCTGCACAGCGCCTCCCAGGTGCACGGCCTTGCGCCCCAGCTCGCGCTTGACGAAGGCCGCAAGGGCCATGCCGTAGGCGCCGGCACCGATGATGGCCACATCGAATTCGATGCGGCTGATGGCATCTTCCATCCACTTGAGGGCTTCGAACCAGTCGGCAAAGCCGGGGCAGACGCCGCCCAGGGACTGCACGGCCTTGAGAGTGATCAGCGTGAAGTCCGGCAGCACGCGCGGATCCTTGAACAACAAATGCTTTCGCGCATATTGGGTCTGGATGCTCTTCTCGAAGGGATGCACGACGAGCACGCGTTTGCCCTTCAGCGCCTCACTCCAGGGATTCCCGTGCAGGTAGGGCTCCAGTTCCATCAAGGGAACCCGCACCACCTGCGGGGAAACGGGCATCTGGCCCTCCTCCTTGGACCAGGACCCCAGGAGATCCACCTGGGTGCAGTCGGCCATGAAAAGCCGCGCGAAGCGGTCCAGGTGTTCCGGATCCACGGGGAAGAATCCCGCCTGGCGGATCATCTCGCGCTTGGTGCGGTCGTCCCACCACCACGGTCCCGAGGCCCCGCTCAGGTAATCGTTCAGCCGCTGACGGAGGGTTCCCCGAGCGTGGATGGCCATGAAGTTGCTCACGGTCCGCATCTCGACGCCGCCGAACCGGCCGATCATGCATGGCGCGGAATGCTCCAGCAGGGCGCGGACCTGGTCGCTGGCTGCCTGTCCCTGGAAGTCGAATTCCGTGGCGAGGGGCCGCGGGAGCCGGCTGTCCCTCTTCTTGCGCATCCGCCGGAGAAACCGGTACCAGGTCATCTGCTTGAGGGCATGCCAGGGACCCGAGGGATAGTCACAGGGCGCGTTGAGGCACAGGTCGAGGTCTCGGGTCGTGGAATCCATCAACAATCTGCATCCAGGGCGGGCGGTCTCGGCACGAGACGATCTCATTGTAGATCACGACCGGCCAATCGCCTCACGTCATCATCCGGTGCAGCACTTCGTAGCTCCGCGCCCCGCCCACTTCCCTGAGCAACCGGTTCCTCAAAAGCTCTGTGATGGCATGGGCAGCCTCGGTGCCGCCGGGATCCGGGGCATCCTCCGCGGAGCAGGTCCGCAACTGCCGCAGGTGTTCCTTCGCGCCAGGAGGCAGGGCTTCCAGCGGATCCGTGGGTGTGCAGGCGGAGCAGCACCAGCCGTACTCCTCGCGGAACAGCACCAGGGGCGTGTCCTCGCGGCCGCAGCGGCCGCAGGTGCGCGGATGGGGCAGCAATCCCAGGCAGTGCAGGAGCCAGTGCTCGGCGTAGGCCAGAACCGCCAGTGCGCGATCCGGATTCTGCTTCAAGGCCCGCGCGCAGGCTGACAGCAGGCGGAAGAGGCGCTCGTCCTCCATGCCCTCCTTCGCGATCCGGTCGAAGAGATCCGCTAGGCAGGCCACCACCAGGTTGGAGTCCAGATGCCCCAGCACGAGGGGCGAATGCTGCAGGTCGCAGCGGGTGATGCGCCGGAGTTCGACGTGTTCCTTGCCGAAGAAGCTCACCGTCACCAGACTCAGGGGCTCGAAGGAAGCCACCCATTTTGCCGAGGGTTTCTTCGCCCCCTTGGCGAGGCCCACCAGACGCTCGCCGTGCTCCGTGAGGAAGGACACCACCAGCCCCCCTTCCTGGAAGGGCGTTGGCCTTAACACGATGGCGGAGTGGGTCCTGAGCATCCCGTTCCAGTGTGCCTGATTTATGCAGAACCGCTACAGTGGGGATGGAGCCGATCATGCGACCCCTGCTTTCCTTTCCACTGACATGCCTGCTGTTGTTCCCGTGCCTGGCCCCCGCCCAGGAGGTGCAGCGCTTCCGCCAGTGGATGGAAGGCCAGGAAGTGGGCGGCATGGAGGAGACCCACGGCAAAACACCGGCGGGGGAACGGATCGAGCAGCGGGAGTGGACCCAGTTGGAGCGGCTCGGCAATACCGTCAAGCAGGAGACGGTGGAGAGCATCGTCAAATCGCCCGACGGCTCCCTGACCATCACCTGGAAGGTGAGCCTTTCCGCAGAGCCACTGCTGGGCGAGGCCACCTGGTCCCCGAAAACACCGGGCATGCTCCATGTCGCCGTGAAGGGCGCGGTTCCTGCGGACCTGCAGGTGCCTGCCGGAGCACTGCTCTGGCCCGACGAGGTCGAATCGGTCATCAGGACCGCAGCGCGGGAGTTGAAGCCCATCCACTTCACGGAGTTCGCAAGTTCCGCCCAGCAGTGGGCTCAGTCGGATCTCCAGCCCATCGGACCCGAGGCCTTGCCTGGATTTCCGGACACGGTCCACTTCCATGGAACCGTCCATGTGGGAAAGTTGTCCTCGGAACTGGACGCCTGGGTTTCGCCGCGTTCGGGAGATGTGAAACACATCGACAAGATCGGCGGCTTGACCGTCCTCACCCAGCGCGAGGAGCTTCCTCCGCCCGCATCGACGGCGGGCGTTCCCAGCTTTTTCGAACGGACCCTGGCGAAACTGCCCCACCATCCCTTCCTGCCCTGGATCCGCGAAGTGGAGCTCCACTGGCAGGGTCCAGGCAATCAGGATCTGCCCCAGGATGATCAGCAAGCGAAGCTGGGGACGAATCGGTACCGCGTGAAGGCCGCCGCCGAACCCAATGCCAGCGAGGCCGCCCAGATGCCGGTCGAGGGAACTCCTGCCGCGGAAGATGCTCCGTTCCTTGCGCAGTCACCACTCGTGCAGTTCAAGGACCCCGTTTTCAACGGACTGATGGTGCGGTTGAATCCACCCAAGAACGCCACCCGGTGGGAACTCGCCAAGCGCGTGACGCCCTTCGTCTTCGAATGGATCACGGAGAAGGATATGAGCGTGGGCTTCGCCTCCGCCCAGGAGGTGGCCCGGATTCCCCGCGGCGATTGCACGGAGCATGGGGTGCTGGCCGTGGCCCTCCTGCGGCGGCTGGGCGTACCCGCCCGGGGCGTCGTGGGTTGGGTCGGACTGGGCGATCTGCTGGGGCTGCACTTCTGGGTGGAGGTGAAACTGGGCGATCGTTGGGTACCCGTGGATCCCACCTTCGATCAGGCACCTGCCTCGGCCCTGCGCCTCAAGCTCGGCACCACGGATCTGGCCAATCTCGCCAGCGTGGGCTGGGATGCGGCCACCCTCAGCTTCCTCGATGGCGCTTGGGTGCCCGAGAAACCCTGGGCGGAAACCATCCGCGCCGATGGCGACGCGCTCACTCTTCCAGGTGTCGTCACGATCAACGTTACAGGCGGCCGCTGGAGCCAGAAGGACGGCCATATCCAGCTGGCCTTGGCATCAACCCACGAAGTGGAAGCCGTCACGCGCCCAGGCAGTCAGCAACTGAAGGGCGCCCTGCTACTGCTCGGCGCCACCTCGGCCCGGCGTGGATGGTGGTCACCAACCAGCCGCATGCTCTGGATGGAACTCGATGGCAAGCGCTGGCTGCAGGTGGATCGCATGGATCAGCCCACAGCCTTCAAATACCTCGACCTGATAGAAACACGCTTCCCCTGAAACTGGACTCGGAACTACTTCCGTCCGCGATCTCTGCAGAAGGCCGCAATGCTGCGATCGTAGGTGGCCTCGCCCTCCTTGGTGAAGAAGCAGCCCGGTATCTCGCCGCTCTTCCGGTGGTACATCACGCACGCGCAGCACTGGCCCCGGCGCGAGCAGGAGGTGTAGGTGCACGTGCAGTTCTTGATGTTGGTGGTGGCGCCACATTCCATGTTCTTGCTCCTTCAGAAGGTCACGACCCGCATGGTATTGGTGGTGCCCGTGGCCCACAGGGGATGGCCCACGGTCATGACGATGCGGTCACCGCTCTGGAGTCCGAGATCAGCCTTGAGGCGGGGCACCATGATGGCGAGCATCTCAGACAGGTGTTCGGTCCGGGGTGCGATGAGGCTTCGCACACCGCGGAGCAGACCCATACGGCGGGCCGTCACCTCGTCCAGCGTCGCGCTCAGCACGGGCACATCACCGGCCATGCGGCTCACCATGCGCGCACTGCCCCCGGTTTCCGTGAAGACCAGCAGGAATTTCGCCTTCAGTTCTTCCGCGGCCAGACAGGCGGCGGTGGCCACGGAAACATCCGTGCGCCCGTTGAAATCTTCGGGCAAGGGTTCCTCGAAGCGATGGGGCTGAGGTTGAGGATGCGCATCCGCGTCCTCCGCGATTTTCGAAAGCCACTGAATGGCTCCGAGAGCGTGCTTGCCCACCGCGCTCTCGGCGCTCAGCATCACGGCGTCCGTTCCGTCCCAGATGGCGTTGGCCACGTCGCTGGCCTCGGCCCGCGTGGGGTTCGCGCTCTCGATCATGCTCTCCAGCATCTGGGTGGCCGTGATGACGGGTTTCATGGACTTCCGCGCGCAGTGGATGATCTGCTTCTGGATGGCGGGCACATGCTCCACGCCCAGCTCCACGCCGAGGTCGCCGCGAGCCACCATCACAGCCCAGGAAGCTTCCAGGATCTCGTCGAGGTACTTCAACGCCGTGGGATGTTCGATCTTTGCGATGATGGGCTGAGAACCACCGTAGGCGCGGATGGTGGCGGCCAGGGCCTGCACGTCCGAACCCCGGCGCACGAAACTCTGGGCGAAGAAATCCACGTTCTGTTCGATGCCCCAGCGGATGTCCTCGAGATCCTTGGGGGTCAAGGGATCCATGGCCACGTCGAGGCCGATGGGGTGCACGCCCTTCCTCGGCTTCAGCAGGCCGCCCACGTGGACCTTGGCGAAGACGCTGCCCGACGAGACTTCACTGATTTCGATCTCGATGGCTCCGTCGTCGAGGCTCCAGACCTGACCGGCCTTCGCACCGCTGAACAACTCGGGATGCGGCAGGGGTGCCACCCAGGCCACGTTGGCGGGGACCTTCCCCTCGGGGCGATAGAAGGCGCCGAGGCTCCCGGCTTCGAGCATGACCGGTGCATCCATGATCCCCACCCGCCACTTGGGGCCCTGGAGATCCAGGAATACGGGTATTTTCCGGCCCACTTCTTCAGCGGTATGGCGGATCAATTCGAGGACGGGGTTACGTTCGGCTGGAATGCTATGACTGGCGTTGAGTCGGACCGCGTCAGCAATTTTCAGGGCCTCGCGGAGATTGTCCTCCGACATCAAGGCCGGTCCCATCGTGATCACCAGCTTGGTCTTACGCATTCGATCCTCCAAAACTTCCACAGGTATTCCACAGGCTTTTCCGCAAGGTGGGAAGCGGTTCTCCGAAAAATCCGCCTTCGCTCGGCCTTCCAACGATGCTACCTTGTCCGGTCACTCCCCGGGGGATCCTCAATGCGCAAACTGCTGCATGACCTCGTCGTCGAGATGGTCGGCAAGGGAATCCCGCTGGACATGGCCAAGCGGGAGTTTGAGCGCGCGTACCTCCAGGCGGTGCTCGCGGAGCACGATGGCAATCAGAGTGCCGCCGCACGCCAGCTTGGCATCCACCGCAACACCCTCTCCAAGAAGCTTGAACCCGCGCTGCCGTCCCTGCGCTATCCTGGAACTGCCTGCTGACCAGGAGGGTTCCATGACAAAAATCGGCATCAACGGTTTCGGTCGCATCGGGCGCATGGTGTTCCGTGCGGCGGTCCAGCACTTCCCAGATCTGGAGGTCGTCGGCATCAACGACATCCTCGATCCCGAGTACCTGGCATACATGCTCAAGTTCGATTCCGTGCACGGCCGCTTCAAGGGCACGGTTGCCGTGGAGGGCAACACCCTCATCGTCAACGGCAAGAAGATCCGCCTCACCGCCGAGAAGGATCCCGCCAACCTGAAGTGGAACGAAGTGGGCGCCGAGATCGTGGTGGAGAGCACGGGGCTGTTCCTGGACAAGGAGACGGCTTCCGCGCACCTCAAGGCTGGCGCAAAGAAGGTGATCCTTTCCGCGCCTTCCAAGGACGACACGCCAATGTTCGTCTTCGGCGTGAATGATAGCAAATACGCGGGCCAGGAAATCATTTCCAACGCCTCCTGCACCACCAATTGCCTCGC
>DCFP01000141.1:0-1751 GCA_002319925.1 Holophagaceae bacterium UBA1801
GGATCAGGTCGTCCACCTCCACGTGGGAGGGCAGGCGCGCGGAAATGCGATGCGCCACGAACTTGACCAGAGGTAGGCACTCCGTGATGAGGAACTCGCGGTCCCTGAAATCGGGCTCCTCGGGCACGTTCCCATCGGTGGGTTCCACTTCCACCTTGGGCGGCGGGGGCGGCATCGGGGCCGCGGCCGGGATCCTCGAGATCTTGCCGTAGGCGGCGATGGCAGCAGAGCCCACGCCGGGTTTCGGAGGCGTGGCTGCGGCTTTCGCAGGGGCAGGGGTCGTCCCTGGATTTTTCGCTGTAGGGGGTGGGTCCTTCTTGCCGACCGGACTCATGACTCCTCGAGACTCAACTGTTTCCAGAATGAAGTAAATCCGCCTTTTTGTAAGGGAACTTTCTTCTTCAATTGATCGGCGATGGTTCGGAAGGCCAGGGCGGAAGGGGAACGGGGGAAGATTTCCACCACTCCGCGCTGCTGACGCACGGACTGCAGCACGAACGGATCATTGGGAATCAGGCCTAGTACCTGCAACTCGCGGCCCAGGAAGCGCTGGGTGGCGGCCTGGAGCTGCTCGATGGTCTCCTCGGCCTCGGTCTCGCTCTGCGCGTTGTTGACCAGGAGCCAGATGGGTTTGTTGGGATCGCGCAGGTGTACGACCTTCACCATGGCATAGGCGTCCACCAGGGACGTGGGCTCGGGCGTCGTCACGAGCACGATCTCCTGGGCTGCCATGAGAAGCTTGATCACCGAGTCGTGGATGCCCGCCGCGGTATCGATGAGGAGCCAGTCCTGATGCTCGGCCACGCGCTGCAGCCCCTGCACGAGGCGCAGTTCGGAGGCCGCCTCCAGACGGGTCAGCTCCTGGATGCCACTGGACGCTGGGATGACCTTGATGCCCAGGGGACCGTCCAGCAGGATCTCCTCCAGCAGCTTCTCCCCGCGCAGTACGTGCTCCAGCGTGTGCGTGGGCGTGAGTCCCAGCAGAATGTCGATGTTCGCCAGGCCGAAGTCCGCATCCAGCACGACCACCCGCTGGCCCGAGATAGCCAGGGACATGGCGAGACCGGCCACGACATTGGTCTTACCCACGCCACCCTTGCCGGAGGTGATGGCCATTACCCGGGACTTGAACAGGGTAGGTTCAGGCGCCTCCGCTCGCGCGAGGGCTCTGAGTTTGGAAGCCTGGTCGCTCATACAGTCACCACATTCGGAACGGGAAGGATGAGATCCGCCACCCGCCTGCTGGTTGCCAGCTCCAGATCCTGGGGCACCTCCTGGCCCGTACCCAGGTAGCTGAGGGGCTTCTTCACGCGCACCAGGGTTGAAAGAATCGGGCCGTAGGTGGAGGTCTCATCCAGCTTCGTGAAGATCAAGCGGGTGGGCTTGAGGGTCTCGAAGCGCTGGGCGATGTCCGCGAGATCCCGGGGCTTCGTGGTGGCCGAGAGCACCAGGTGCGTTTCCACATCCGGCAGCTCGTCGAGGAAGCGGCGCATCTGGCCCAGTACCTCGCCATCCTTGGGGTTGTGCCCGGGCGTATCGATGAGCACGAGGGTGCGGTCCTGGTAGAAGCGCAGGGCGCTGCGGAGGTCTTCCACCGTGAGAGCCACGTGGATCGGCACCTGCAGGATCTGAGCGTACTGCTGCAACTGATCCACCGCCGCCATGCGGAAGGTGTCCAGGGTGAGCAGGGCCACCTTCTGCTTCAGCTCCAGCTTCGCGTAGGCCGCGAGCTTGGCGATGGTGGTGGTCTT
>DCFP01000141.1:2000-4474 GCA_002319925.1 Holophagaceae bacterium UBA1801
CGATGGTGGTGGTCTTGCCGACGCCCGTGGGGCCCACGAGGGCGGCCACGCTGGTCTTGCCGGGATCCAGTTGGATGGGCGAAGCCACAGGGATGAAATCCGAGATGACCCGCCGCATGAAGAGCCGCGCCTTCTCGGGATCCACGCCATCCTCACCGCCCTGGTCGATGAGGGCCCGCTGGGTGTACTCACAGAGCCGCAGGGAGATCATGGGATCCACGTCGTTGGAGACCAGGCCGCCGTAGAGTTCCAGTAGGCTGGGGGGCAGCTGCAATTGCGACGAAGGCATACCCTGCTTCTGGATGCGATTGAGCAGGGCCTTCATCTGATCCAGTTCCCTCAGGATCGTGGTGTTGCGGGATTCCTGATCCTTCAGTGCCTCCACCGCGCCCTTGATTTCCAATAGCTCACGGCGCAGAGGCTGCAGATCCATGGGCGGCGGCGGCACCTTGCGCACTTCCTTGGGAGCCACGGCAGGCGCGGGTTCCAGGGGCGTGATCACGGGCTGGGAAACGCGATTCGCAAGGGGTGGACGCAACCCGTACGTTACCTGATTGCCGTTCACGGGTGGTGCCACGGGCGCGTTCTCATCCACCGCCGCCGTGACCTCGATGATGGATTCCTCCACCATTCCCAGAGCGCTCTTCTTCTGCCTGGTGCGCGTGGAGAGGATGAAGGCTTCCTCGCCCATCTCCCGCTTCACGATATTGAGGGCTTCCTGCATGGAAGCTGCCTCGAAGGTCTTCACGCGCATAGGACACCAGCAAAAGAGGAACCACGAATTTCACGAATCAGAACGAATCCCACGAATGGAGAATCTCCTCTTCGTGCTGATCTCTCTTTTATTCGTGTGATTCGTGGTTTCATGAAACGGTTCCAAGGTTCACCACGCGGATATCCATGGGGATCTCGGTGTGGCTGAGGACGACGAGGTGGGGCAGAGCGCGCTCCAGGAGACGGCGCAGGTGGGGACGCACCACAGGGTTGGTGAGGAGCACGGGCTGCGCGCCGGGCAGCAGCGTGGTGATGCCGTTGGCGATGCGGGTGAGCAGTTCCTGGATGCGGTTGGGATCCATGGCAAGGAAACTGCCGCGCTCAGAGGTCTCGATGCCGCTCTGGATGGTGTGCTCGAGCTGAGGGTCCAGCACCAGTACGCCCAGCTCGTTGTTGTCGCTGAGGTGGGGGCCCGTGAGGGAGCGGCCCAGATGCTGGCGCACGTACTCCGTGAGCATGACGGGATCCCGCGTGATGGTCACCGCGTCCGCCGCGGATTCCAGGATGCGTCCCAGGTCGCGGATGGAGACGCGTTCCCGCAGCAGGTTCTGGAGCACCCGCACCAGGAGACCCAGGGACACGACGTTGGGCACGATGTCGTCCACCAGCTTGGGCGTAGTTTCCCTGAGCGTGTCGAGCAGTGCCTGGACCTCGGGCCGGCCCAGGAGTTCCGGGGCGTGCTGCTTGATCAGCTCGGAGAGATGAGTGGTGATGACCGTGGCGCCGTCCACTACCGTGTAGCCCAGGAGCTGCGCGTGATCCCGCTGACTTCCCTGGATCCAGTAGGCGGGCAGGCCGAAGGCGGGCTCGGTGGTGGCTGTGCCGGAAATTTCTTCCGTGGCCGTGCCGGGGTTCATGGCGAGGAAGGCGTTGGGCTGGATTTCGCCGCGCCCAATCTCTTCACCGCGCAGCAGCAAGCGGTAGGTGTTGGCGGGCAGCTGGAGGTTGTCGCGGATGCGGATGGGCGGCACCACGATGCCCATTTCCTGGGCCATTTGGCGCCGCACCGCCTTGATGCGTTCCAACACCGTGCCGCCCTGGTTCGCATCCAGCAATGGGATGAGGCCATAGCCCACTTCCAAACCCAGCGCGTCCACCTTGAGCAGGCTTTCCACCTTCTCGGCGGTTTCCGGGGGCTTCAGTTTTTCTTTGGTCTCAGCCAGGGCTTTTTCCTCTTTGCGTTTGATGCTGAACTTCCAGGTGGCATAGGCCAGCAAACCGAAGAGGGAGCCCATCACCCAGAAGGGCAGAATGGGCATGCCGGGTACGAGACCGAAAATGTAAAGCACGCTGGCGGCGATGCCCAGGGGGCGCCAGTCCATGCCCAGCTGGCCCACCACCTCGGTGCCGAGATCCAGGGACTTGGAACCACTGCGGGTGGTGAGGATGGCGCCGCCCACGGAAATGAGCAGGCTGGGGATGGCCGTCACAAGGCCATCGCCGACGGTCAACAACGTGAAGGTCTGGAGGGCCGTGATGATGGGCATATCGTACTGGATCACGCCGATGACGACGCCGCCCACGATGTTAACGGTGAGGATGATCAGGGAGGCGATGGCATCCCGGGTGGTGAACTTGATGGCGCCGTCCATGGCCCCGTAGAAGTTGGCTTCTTCTCCGATCTCACGGCGGCGCTTCCTCGCCTCGGTCTCGTCGATGTAGCCCGCGTTCAGGTCCGCGTCGATGGCCATCTGCTTGCC
>DCFP01000141.1:4691-10260 GCA_002319925.1 Holophagaceae bacterium UBA1801
CATCTGCTTGCCGGGCATGGCATCCAGAGTGAAGCGGGCGGTCACTTCCGCGATGCGCCCGGCGCCATGGTTGATGACGATGAACTGGATGGCCAGAAGGATCAGGAAGACCACCAGGCCGATGACATAGCTGCCGCCCACCACGAACTGGCCGAAAGCCTGGATCATGTGTCCGGCCGCCGCGGGTCCCTGGTCGCCCGCGTAGAGCAGGATGCGCCGGGTGGCCGCCACGTTCAGGGCCAGGCGGAAGAGCGTGATCATCAACAGGACGGACGGATAGGCGCTGAAATCCTGGGGGCGGTTCACATACATGCCCACCACCAGGATCACTAGGGACATGGTGATGTTGAAGACGATGAGCAGGTCCAGGGCGAAACCGGGCACCGGAATGATCATCACGATCATCACGATGAGGATGAACAGGGGCGCAGCCAGATCCACCCGCTTGGCTAAGCGGGCCATCAACGGCAACAGTCTGTCGAGGAAGGTCAGCATTCTGACACCCGCCCGGCGGAGGGCGAAAGGGATGCCAGGACGAGGGCGCGAGGTCCGGTGGTGGGCATTCATTTAGGAAATCTCCGGCATCCAAAGGCCTCAAGAGCCCCTACGGCTCCGCGAAATTTATGGAGAACCCATGCGTCCAGCCTTCCTCGCGATGCCACTCAGTTTTCTTCCGCTTCTGTCCGGGCAACCTTTGATGTACCAGGATGGGGCCGCCCGGCTGGAGGGCTACCTATCCAAACCGGAGGGTGCGAAGGGCATGACCCCTGGGGTGGTGATCATCCACCAATGGATGGGGCTTACGGACCACGAGCGGAGGACCGCCGACGAACTGGCCAAGCTGGGCTACACGGCACTCGCGGCGGACATCTACGGTGCTGGCGTGCATCCGGCCAACACCCAGGAGGCCTCGAAACTGGCGGGGATCTACAAGGACGACCGGAATCTCTACCAGCAGCGGATCCGCGCGGCTCTGGACGTGCTCAAGGCCCAGAAGGGCGTGGACCCCGACAAGATGGCCGTGATCGGATTCTGCTTCGGTGGCACCGGCGCCCTGGAAGCGGCCCGGGGCGGCCTGCCCGTGAAGGGTGTGGTCTCCTTCCACGGCGGCCTGGACTCCCCGGCGGACCGGCCCATCCGGACCATCACCGCCAAGGTACTGGTCTGCCATGGCGCCGACGATCCCTTCACGTCGAAGGATGTGCCCACTTTCCAGGATGAGATGCGGAAGGCGAAGGCCGACTACACCTTCATTGCCTACGCGGGCGCCGTTCACTCCTTCACCCAGAAGGAAGCGGGCAATGACCCATCCAAGGGCGCTGCCTACCAGGAAGCCGCGGCCAAGCGCAGCTGGCAGCACATGAAGGACTTTTTCAACGAGCTCTTCGGCCAGATTCCTGGCATGGCCCAACAGGCCGCCAATTCGGAAGCCGCGACCACCCATTCCTGACCGAATAATTTCATGAGCTGTTCCGAAACAGCCGTCTCTCCATGGGCATCTGATCGGGTGAGTGAATGCCCCATATCAAGGAGACGCCATGAGCACGGTCCGGACCATCCTCAACCGCAAGGGAAACAGCTTCTGGTTCATCGAACCGGAATCCTCGGTGCTGCAGGCGGCGAAGCGCCTCAACGACAAGAAGATCGGCGCCCTCATCGTCATGGATGGCGAGCGTCTGGTCGGCGTGTTCTCCGAGCGCGATCTCGTGCGCCTGGTGGCGCAGAAGGGCTCTGAAGCCCTGAACCTGACCATTGGCGACGTGATGACAACCCAGGTCTTCGGCGTGAAGCCTTCGACCACCGTCGACGAGTGCATGGCCCTGATGACCGAGAAGGGCATCCGCCACGTGCCTGTCCTGGACGGCAAGACCGTGCTGGGCGTGGTCTCCAACCGCGACGTCGTCTATGAGGCCATCGCGAATCGCGAGAGCCTGCTGAGCGGCATGGAAGTGCTCATCGCCAATCACGAATTCCCCACTTAGCGAATTCGTGCAGGTGAACGTGGCAGTAATTCGCTAGTGTCCGGGCCTTATCAATTCGGTTTCGTGTTCTGTGACAGAGGATTCACCACCAAGTTCACCAAGGAAAACCACCAAGGGCACCAAGGAAAGCAGTCATGATCTGCTTTTCATGGTGCCCTTGGTGATCTTGGTGGAAGTGCTTTTCTCCCTATCCAACGCTAATCCGTATTGGGAACTTGTGCAGTAAACCGGTAGTGAGGAGAGGCCCGCTGCCGGTTCACTGCACGATCACCGATACGCCATCGGGAATGACGGTGATGGACGCATCGGCGCCTTTGATGCTCCGGGCCGTTGTTAGTGCATCTTCGAGCGTATTGGCGTGAAGCATCTTCATGTCCGTGATCATCTTCGGGTCGCATCGATCCGTGACCATGATGACCTTGTTCTTGATGAGGATGCGGGCCAGGATTTGCGATTCCCACTGGTCCGGGATGGTGTCTTCCATATCGATTTTCAGGATGGTATCCATCACGTCCTGGGCGGTCTCGTGGCCCAGGAAGGTCTGGTAGAAATCCTCGCCACCGTGACCGTCGTTGCAGGCGGCCGCCATGATGATGACGCCGTTCTCGAGGGTGCAGGCCTCGGCTGCGGTCATGCCCTTCACGGCCTGGTAGATGTTCTGATCCAGCGGGTAGCCGCCGTTGGAGGTGATGACGATATCGGCCTTGACCGCATCTACCCGGGCCAATCCCGTGACGAAATCGCAGCCCGAAAGATGCGCCTCGACCCGATCTCCCGCCACGGCGTGGACGATTCGCTTCTCGCTGTCGATGACGACGTTGAGGATGAAGGCCAGGTTCGCCGCCTGCGCCGCGAACTGCATGTCGCGGTGCATGGGGTTGCCTTCGAGGATCCCGGTGCGGGAGCGCTCGTGGATGATGAACCGCGAGCAGTGGTTTGCCAGCACCGTTTTTGCCCCGGCCACGCCGGGCAGGATGCTCTTGCGTCCGCCGGAGAACCCGGCGAAGAAGTGGGGTTCGATGAAGCCTTCGGAGATCAGGAGATCGGCCTCCACGGCCAGTTTGTTCAGCCATAGGGCTCCCCCGGAAGGCAGCACGCCCAGGTAGGCCAGCGCGCCGTCATCGCGGCTGTCGTGGTTCACGATTTTTTCGTTGGCCACGATGGCCTCGCCAAACTTGCTGATCATTTCCTCGCGGGTGGTCAGGCGGTGGAAGCCGGTTGCGATGAGGATGGTGATGTCGGCATCCGGGTTGCTCAAGCGAATTTCTTCCAGCAACAGGGGCAACGTGATGCGGCTGGGCACGGGACGCGTGTGGTCGCTGGTGATGAGCACGATTTTCCGGCGGCCCTTGGCCAGTTCCCTCAGGCGCGGCGAGCCGATGGGGTTTTCGAGAGCCCTGCGCACCAGTTCTTCCTGTCCGCACTGGGGCTGATAGTGATGGGCCTTCGATTCCAGAACGGCTTTCAGGTTTCCGTCTTCCAAGGTGAGATCGCGAAAGCCCCTGGCATAAGGCATCTTGATGGTCGCCATGGGTCGGCTCCTTTCGGCAATTTGAGGTGACTTCCTTTACGCTACGACCTTGCCCGGGTTGAGGATCCACTTGGGGTCGAAGGCCTGCTTGATGCCCCGCAGGAGGGACATGCCCGCGGCGCCCATGGCTTCCTGCAGGTAGGGCAACTTGGCATAGCCGATGCCGTGCTCGCCGGAGACCTTGCCGCCCAATTCCCGGGACTTCGCATACATGCATTCGAAGACCTGGCCGAGCTTGTCACGCCATACCGCCTCGGGCAGTTCGTCCCGCAATACATAGATGTGCAGGTTGCCATCGCCCGCGTGGCCGAAGCTCTTGATGCGGATATCGAAGCGTTTCTGGAGAGTCTCCGCGAACTTCACGAACTCGGCGATCTTGTTGCGGGGCACCACCACGTCGCATTCGTCCATCTCCGTGGTGGAGGCCTTGATAGCTTCCAGGAAAGCGCCGCGCGCCTTCCAGATGGATTCCTGCCGCTCCTGAGTGTTGGAGATGAGCACGTCCAGAGCCCCCGCTTCGAGGCAGATGTGGGCCACTTTTTCGTAGGCCGCCTCGATCTCCGCCTGGGTGTTGCCATCGAAGGTCAGCAGCAGATAAGCGTCCGCAGAGTTGTCCGGGAACGCCTTCCCCAGGAAGGTCTCGGAGGCCAGGATGACATCGCGGATCATGTACTCGATGGCCGTGGGTATGGATTTGGATTTGATGATCTTCGGCACGGTATCGATGGCCGTCTCGAGATCCGGGAACGGTACCAGCAGGCTCATGGCCTTCTTGGGCAGGGGAAGCAGCCGGAGCACGGCCTTGGTGACGATGCCCAGGGTACCTTCGGAGCCGATGATGAGATCCTTCAGGGCGTAGCCTGAGCTGTTCTTCACCACTTTGCCGCCCAGTTCCATGACCTCGCCGCTGGGCAGTACCACTTCCAGGGCGCGCACGTAGTCGCGGGTCACGCCGTACTTCACGGCGCGCATTCCGCCGGCGTTGGTGTTGATGTTGCCGGCGATGGTGGCGCTCTTCTCGCCAGGATCGGGGGGATAGAAGAAGTCCCGCTCCTCGACGAACTTCGAGATCTCCATCAGGAGCACGCCCGGTTCCACCGTGAGGGTGAGGTTCTCCTCGTCCAGCTCCAGAATGCGGTTCATGCGCGAGAGGTTCATGAGGATGCCGCCATGGATGGGCACGGCCGCGCCCACCAGGCCCGTGCCCTGCCCGCGGGGCGTCACGGGGATGCAGTGGTCATGGGCGTACTTCATGATCTTCTGCACTTCGTCCGTGGAGATGACCTCTACCAGCACATCGGGGAAGCGATGGATGCCCGCCAGTTCGTCATGGCTGAAATCCTCGTTGATGGCTTCTCCCATGAAGACCCGGTCAACGCCGCAAACAGAGCGGAGAAAGTCCACATCGGCCTGTTCAATGACTTTGTAGTTCATCCTATTCTCCTGGCTAGGCGCTCAGCTCTTCCACGGCCGTTTCGACACTCGCACCCTCTTCCAGTTGCGCGATGAGGGCCGGAAGGATCTCGTAGATATCCCCGACCAGGCCCACATGAGCGACGTTGAAGATGGTGGCTTTCGGGTCGGCATTGATGGCGACGATATGTTCGGCGTTGTTCATGCCCGCCACGAACTGGATGGCCCCCGAAACACCACAGGTGATGATCAAACGCGGCTTCACGGTTCGTCCCGAGAGACCGATCTGCCGCCGCGCATCCACCCAGCCAGCCTCGATGAGGGGTCGCGTGGCCGCCACCTTGGCGTTCAGCAGCTCCGCCAGCCGATGGATCAGGGCCATGTCCTCGGCCTTCTTCACCGCGCGGCCCGCCACGACGATGACCTCGGCGTCCTCGATGCTCTCGGTCACCTCCTTGACCTTCACCTCCAACACCTGGATCTTCGAAGCCAGGCGCTCCGGAGCGAGGGTATGCAGCTCGACCCGGCCCTGGGGAAGTTCGCTGCGCGCCGGTGCGGAGAAGATCTTGTAGCGCACCGTGGCGAACTGCGGGCGGTGGTTGGGGGTGAAGATGTGCGCCATGATGTTGCCGCCGAAGGCCGG
>DCFP01000141.1:10513-12400 GCA_002319925.1 Holophagaceae bacterium UBA1801
CCGCCGAAGGCCGGGCGGATCTGGTCCAGATCAGTGTTGGACTTGACGTCCAGATAGGTGCAGTCGGCGGTGAGACCCGTGCGGAACCGGGCCGCCGTGCGGGGAGCCAGGGAGCGGCCGATGGTAGTGCCACCCACCAGCACGATGGTGGGTTTGATCCGTTCGATGAAATCCTCGAACACCGCTGTGTAGGGTTCGATGCGGAAGTGCTTGAGGGCGGGATCGTCGTAGACATGGACGGCATCCACACCATAGTGGAGCAGCTCGGAGGCCGCTTCCCGGATGCCGCTGCCCATGAACACCGCGTGGACCGGATGATGGATCTTGGAGGCCATCTCCCGGGCCTTGCCGAGGAGTTCCAGGGTCACGGGATGGATCTGGCCTTCCAGGTGATCCACGTAGACGGCGATACCGCGCCACTGGGATTTGTCGATCCCCGGTTCGGCGTCCTCGCACCATTCGAAGACGCCCTCCGGGCCTTTCTTGACGCAGAGCTTGCACATCTTGCAGGCGGCGTTGATCTCCAGATATTCATTCACATAGTCGAGGGCATTGAAAGGGCACAGGGCCTGGAGAGCCTCCACGTCCTTCACGGCGTCCTGATGGATGATGATGCGGGCCATGGGTGGCTCCTTCCCATACGATCTGGCAATTCAAGGAATCACCACCAAGCCACCAGCTCAGAAGGAAGACACCGAGAAAAGCAGGAACGCCCTCGTATGTCTTTGTGATTGTCTTGGTGTCTTGCTTGGTGCCCTTGGTGTCTTGGTGGTGGATTTTTTTCTTTTTAAGTAAACCCAACTCACACGAACTTCAGCAGGTGCAGGCGGTCGCCGAGACGGCGTGCGAGGTGGGCGCCGCTGCCTGTCCAGATCTCATGGTCCGTGTGGCTTTCGGGAGGAAAGATGCGCTTGACCTGGGTGGGCGAGCCATCCAAACCATAGTGGCGCGCCTCCTGGTCCGGGAGATCCTGCAGACCCACGTGAGGAATGGGGCGGTCCTTCGTCTTCAGTTTCAGACGGAAGGAGGGCAGCCGCGGCTGGTAGATGCCCTTCTCCACGGTGATGAGGCAGGGGTACTGGATCCGCGCCACTTCCACCGTGGCGCCCATGTCCATCTCGACGGTGATGGATTCCGGGCCCAGCTCCAGGATCCGCAGGACGTTCGCCACATGGGGGATGTCCAGGAATTCCGCGATCTCCGGCCCAACCTGGGCCGTGTCGCCATCGGTGGTCATCTTCCCGCAGATCACCAGGTCCGGCATACCGCCTTGGCGGATGCCCTGGGCGAGCGCGTAGGCGGTGGCAAGCACATCGGCGCCGGCGAACCTGCGATCCGTGAGCAACACGCCCTCGTCCACACCCATCATGTAGGCCTCGCGCAGAACTTGGCCAGCCTGGGGCGGTCCCATGCTGATGGCCTTCACGCGGGCGCCATTGTCCTGCTTGATGCGCAGCGCGGTTTCCAAGGCGTAGAGGTCGTAGGGATTGAGCTTCGAATCGATGCCGTCGCGCTTGAGCACACCGGTCTTCTCGTCGACCTCCACTTCGCTGGTTCCGGGCACTTGCTTGATGCACACCACGATCTTCATGAATTCTCCTGGATGCTCGACTTCGGGTCAGGCCGCTACTTGGAAGGGGTCGCGGCGGCGAGGACCGGCACGGCCGGCGCGGCGGGAGCTGGCGCCTCGGCTACGGATGGCGCGATGACGGAGGGCATCCAGTTCGCGGGCAGTACCTTCGCGTAAAGGACGATCACCAGTCCGACCAGGGCGGCCAGGGCGAGGCTGTGTCCGAAGACGTAGCGGAGAATGGTGCCTTCTTCCCCTTGCTGGTTGGTGGCCACGGAGGCCACCACGAGGCTCTGGGCGTCGATCATCTTGCCCAT